>JBDTUE010000058.1:0-19933 GCA_040007895.1 Saprospiraceae bacterium
AGTGCTTTTATAAATGCTGGCAAATTCATGAATCAATGAAATGACCGGAATGTGATGTTTAACCAAAAATGGAAGGACCAAATAAGTTTCAGCACTATTCGCAATGGCAAATTTGAAATTAAAAGATTTCACCAGGTTCTCCACAATATTCTCAGCCAATTCATAATTTTCCCTTGCTCCTGGTCCTGCCACGAAACATCCTTCCTCAAAGAAATATTCCCAAATCGACCCTGCTCCACCCGGGTACAATACAATAAAAACGATATTATATTTATTTTGAAAACTCTTAGCAAGGTTATAGGTCAGGATAGGTGCGCCGGTACGCGAGCCTTCATGGCTGATTAATAAAATGGTTTCTTTGGTAGGATCTATTATTCGCAAACCCTTATGAGTATTCGAATATCGAGAAGATTGATATGGATCAGTAACTGGTAAATCCAGAGCTAAGGATTCATTATTAAAAACTGGATTTACAGGATATACAGGATAAGTCAGTTTTAATAAAGCTTCCAATACTTTTCTGGCTGGTCTTAATAAAATTTTGACCAGTCGTTTGATCCTTTTAGGAAGGAATCTATGTATTGAACTCAATAATTTTCGCAGCCGAAAAGTAATTCGCAATCTCATATAAGGGTAGTTCTGACAATATACTTATTTTGTCGGAAAAATTAATGCAGTTTTATTCAAATTCCTCTTGTCAAAGTACATGCCCTTGTTGCCATAAACAAAGAATATCAATAAAACTAAATTGAATTCAATAAAATTTCTGTAATAAAACTCTTCGTTCAGAAACAAGTCTCCCTGGTTGGTAATGAAGGCATCCCCTAAGCAATCAGGCTTCCGCTTCTAGCTCAGACAGAAAATAAATAACCCTTCCGAGCGTCGAGTTGATGAAATCACTTTCATGCCAAAATTCACCCATTTCTATTCAAAAATATTCCTACTTTACATTTTGTATATGAAAGCAAAAAAAAGTTTATTTAAAAGCAAGTTTAGATCTTTTCTAAGTTCGTTGTTTCACAAAGAGCATGAATCAACTAACGAAGCTTCCTCATCTTCTGAATACCCTGTGAATTCAGAAGAACTGTACCGTTTAATAGGTGGAGGAGATTTTAAATTAGTTGGAAATGAGTTTTTAAGCCATTTTATTAACCTGGGAGGGTTAAAACCTTCTGATCGGGTATTGGACGTGGGGTGTGGAGCGGGTCGGATGGCAGTTCCTTTAATTGGATATCTGAAAAACAAAGGTTCCTATGAAGGATTTGATCTTCTTAAAGATTTAGTTCAATGGTGTTCTGCAAACATTACACCTTCCTATCCTAATTTTAATTTTAGAGCAATTAATGTATATAATAAATTTTACAACGTTACAGGTAAACATAAAGGAAGTGAGTATAAATTTCCATTTGAAGACAATTCCTTTGATTTTGTCTTTTTAACATCAGTATTTACTCATATGCTGCCGGACGAAATGGAAAATTATTTATCAGAAATTTCAAGAGTAATGAAAATAAATGCGCGTTGTTTAATTACTTTTTTCCTATTAAATGAAGAATCAAACCAACTTATAGATAATCATCAAAGTAATATTGAGTTCAAATATAAACTAGATAACTGCCAGGTTAATGATGCCGACATACCTGAAGCGGTTGTTGCTTTCGATGAATCGTTTATTCAAAAAATGTTCATAAAGTATAATTTAGTCATCGATAGTCCCGTACAATATGGATCATGGTGCGGTCGTAAAGATTTTTTAAGTTTCCAGGATATTTTAGTTGCTACAAAAAAAAATAATTAATACAAATACTAATTCTTCCGATCACATCACATAAACGATCACCCACTCCGATTCTTATCCTGGCAGAATACATCAATATTCAACACTTAATTAACTATAGCTGGTACTATTCGGGGTCAGTGTCCATAGGTTTTAAAAAAACGAACGCACTTATGATTCTAAAATTAAAATTTCCGGTTTCTCAATTCAATTAATTAACATAAAATAATTATTTCGTCTATAAATGTTTCTTTTTCAAAATGTATACTTAGTAGCGGAATTAAGTAACTAGGGAACGAATTTTCAATCATTTACAATTTCAAATACGATTTTCCAATTGTTTTTTCCTTGCACAATGATAAAATCATTTTAAGAAGAAAATCATAATTTAATTTCATTTCATGGATTTATCTCTCCATGGTATTAAAGACGTCTGCAGCCAATACTATATCCTGCCGAATAGATACTTTTAAAATCTCGATGCGAATAAGAGAATTAATACATACTATTGTTTTTCGGAATTCAAAATGATCCTGAACATATAGATTAACAAGTCAGGTATTGAAAAATATTATTACGATATAAAATATAGTTTTGAAGGTAAGATTCGATTTTAAAAAAAAATCTAAATCCGTGACAACTGGAAAAATAGAATTGAAGAAAATATAAGTAATATAAAAAGATTTCGCCTTAAACTTATATTTAAGCAGTTGTCCTGCTATTAGGTCAAATTAATTTCAAAAAAAGAAAATGTTTAACAGTCCAGCGCAATAATTAATACCTATGGAAATTAAACCCAAAACGGAAGTTTCCCTTTCACCCCCAAATAAAATACGAAACTGTTGATGTTAAAATAATATTCTGTAAATAATATGCCCTTTAAAGAAAAAATATTAAAAAAAAACTATAAGGAAAAATAAAGCAGGAAAATAGAGAACTAAATACCAGACTGGAAAATCGTTTAGCAATAATCTTTAAATAATCTATACCGTATAGGAAGCAGATACCATTTTGCCGATTGTACTTTCATTCAATCAGATTAATATTTAGATCGAAAATAAGCCATTTTTGATACTTTACATCTGGTTTCATTCTGGAGGCAAGTACTCCAGAGTATCAATTTATACTTTGACCTCTTTCCATTTACCTTTCTTGAAAAAATAATAACAAGCCAAAGCAATAAGAGTTTCCGCTACCGGAATCGCTATAAAAGCACCGGTGGGTCCCATCTTTAAAACCTTTGCCAGGATGTAAGCTAAAGGAATCTGGAAACCCCAAAATCCAAAAACATTAATCCAGGTAGGGGTTTTGGTATCCCCGGCTCCGTTAAGTGCCTGCATCATGACCATTCCTATACCGTAAAAAATATAACCGGACCCAATAATCCGTAATGCCTGTGTCCCTACCAATACAACATCATCCTGTTGAGAAAAAATTCTGATGATAGGCTCAGGGAAAAGTACAAATAACAAGGTCACCAAACTCATAAACCATGCATTGTATTTTGCCGTGAGCAAGACTGATTTTTCTGCACGGTCTGGTTGGTTGGCACCCAGGTTTTGTCCAACCAAAGTAGCAGCTGCATTACTCAAACCCCATGCTGGCAAAATGAAAAATACTACATTTCGTATTGCAATCTGATAACCGGCACTTGCAGTCGTACTACCCGTCTCGGCTACCAGTCTTGCTAACACAATCCAGCTGCCGGAAGTAAGGATAAATTGAAATGTGGCCGGCCATGCAATCTTTATTAAACCATTTATCACTTTCCAATCAACTATAAAATCACTCCATCTTAATTTAATGAGATCCTTCCCTTTAAATAAATGGTAACATTGATATGCAACACCTACACCCCTTCCAATCGTAGTGGCAATAGCAGCACCAGATAATCCAAATCCATGCCACGAGCCAATCCCATAAATTAATAAAGGACATAAAATGATATTTAAACCACTCGCAATCCAGAGGCTACGCATAGCCATTGCAGCATCACCGGCACCACGGTAAATCCCATTTATCAGAAACAATAATATAATGACTACACTGCCGCCTAACATGATCCTTGAAAAAACAGCCCCTTCCCGGATCACCTCCGGTTGTGCGCCCATAAGTTTCAAAATCTGAGGGGCAAAAATCACTCCCAGCGTACTGACTATTAAAGTAACCCATAAGGAAATAATCAGGGACTGAGCTCCGGCCTTTGAAGCATCCTTACTATTCTTTTCGCCAATTCTCCGTGCAACCATCGCCGTAGCAGCAGTACTCAAACCAATCGCAACAGAATAAATCAACGTCACAACTGCTTCTGTCAGGCCTACAGTGGCAATCGCTACAGGCCCAAGTTTGCCGACAAAAAACATATCCACTACGGCAAATACGCTTTCCAAACTTAGCTCCAGGATCATGGGGATCGCTAATAAAATAATAGCAGTATTGATATTGCCCGAAGTATAATCAATAGCATCTCCACGCAAAGACTGACGGAAAAGTTTGATCACGCGGCGCCAGGTAGACATCCTTGTAAGTAATAAAAAATATGAATACTAATAAAAGATTTACAATTGCAACATAATCGAAAATTGCAATCCACTGTTGGTATATTTACCGGGTATGAGGTTAAAATCTTTTGCAGGAGAAAGTGCTTTCAAACTGATATCAAATTTATCATTCGTGACATCCGATAAACCCAGTTGATATCGTACACCGAAATACAATCCCCTGTTTAACCTGTAATGTAATGCGCCTGTCAAACCATAGTCTAGAAAATTATATTTTTTACCGTCTGGCTTAGTTTTATACTCGTAATAACCTCCAATATTTTGTGGCAAAGTGATCTGATCACCTTCTAACCGGATCGTCTGAGTAGTGTTGGCAGCTACAGAACCGGCTTTATCAGTAAGATAATTTCCATCAATAATAAATTTAATCGGACCTACCGTAGCATTACTATTTTCTCTTTTACCTGAATATTCAAGATCTCCTTTTCCACTGGACCCAACCAAAAAAGAGGCATATCCGCCAACAGATACCTCCAAATGTTCAAAAAGCAAAGTATAAAACATCAATGGCACATCGATATAATTGTTATTAACGGCTATATTCATCGTCCTGGTACCGAGGGTGGGTATGTATTCACTATTTTTCTTAATGCTTAAATAACTGGGGCCTGAATAAGCATATTTAGCTCCTTTTTGGCTAAAAATCAATTCACCCCGTATTCCCATAATATCTGAAAATGAATATGCAAAACAAGGTCCTATGTGAAATCCCGGCAAATTTTTATAAGAGGCGTTTTCTTCCAACTGACCTTTAAGCGTGGTAGAATTAAGACCTATACGTAAACCTAAATGTATTTCCTGGGCTGCTACAGTTATTGAAATAAGGCTGAATAAAATCCCGATAAAATATTTCATGATGTTTTGTTAAATAAAAAATGTCCCGAGGGAAGGCAAAGATCGTAAAAAAAGTATGGTTACAGGATTATTAGACGTTAGGGATGAGTTAATACCGTATTACTTTCCCCACATCTTTTTCCATAACTCCTGCATTCCATTAAATCCACTCCTGGACCAGGGATTTGCCTTTATCAGATGCATCGAATCCTTTTGATCCCTGACCAGTGGATAACTGAAGTTAAAGCCCTCAAAAGGCTCTACCCATCCCTTGACTACCCCATCGCGAAGATCATTGAAATAAAGCATCCCATCTTTTCCGGTGTTTAAACATGAATACCCCTGGGTAAAACGGCGAAGCAATTCAAACTCATGTTGTCCTTTCCATGGTTCAGCCAGGACATCATGTCCAGGAATGAAAATAAAATGAACTGTATCTGTTTTTGAAAACAAAGAATGATATCCTGAATAATAACCACTATCTGTTTTACCCATCACTCCCCATAAGATATTGTTGAATGGAGAGGGTGCTACGCGCTGAGATAATACCGGAATATGCTGGTCATCAAATTGTTTTTTAAAGTAGGATTCAAAATGGACTTTGTTGAAAAAAGTAAAAACCAAATAAAGAGACGACATAAATAATGCAGATGAAGAAAACAAGGTCTTAATTTTTATAGTGGGTCGTTTAAAAATCAATACAAAGAATGCAATCAGCAATGGAAAAGTAAAAGTCGGGTCGGCAATAAAAATGGTAGCATAAGAAAACCGCAATCCGTTAAATGGTTCCAATAATCCAGTTCCATAGTTGGTCAGAGAATCAATAAATAAATGAGAAAAAATACCCAATGCCAAAACCAAACACCAGGAATCCCATGGAATCTTTTCTTTTTTATACAGGCGAGCTAAACCTATGCCTCCGACGAATGAAAATAAAACAGCAAATAAAATGGAATGTGTAAATCCACGATGAATTAATAATGCATCTACCGGGTGAACAAAAAATCCGGAAAAAATATCCAGGTCAGGTACTGTATCTGCAAGCGCACCCCACCATATCGCTTTCCGTCCCGCTCTTTTGCCTAATGCCAGATGACCAAGGCAACCTCCAAGGAATACATGTGTAAACGAATCCATCGTTACCGTTGATTTTTGCCTAAATCTTTTAATGCCGCAACGAATGTATCCAGATCTTTTAAGGAAGTATAGATATTAGGTGTGATTCTACAGCCATGTACATTGGCATAATCAATTGCAACGGTATATATTTTGTATTGGTCCAGTAAGATTTTAGCCATCTCTCCGGGATTCATATGTTTTACTCCTACATTGGCGATGCCACAAGATCGTGATGGATCGACCGGAGTATTAAGATCAATATGAGGTAAGTCCCTTACTTTGCTGGTCCAGTATTGCTGAAGATACCTCAGCCTGTTTTCTTTTCTCGATGGTCCTATCATTTCATAAAAATCAATAGCATCTGATATCGCGAGATCAGTATGTACAGGGTGTGTACCTGTATGATTGAGTTTTCGAATATCATTAGATGCGTACCCCATATCACCGTAGAGTTGCCATAATTTTTCGACTTTATCTTTTTTCACATAAAGCATTCCTGCTCCCAATGGGGTCGTCAGCCATTTATGTAAGCTACTTGCATAATAATCGGCATGAAGATCAGGTATATTACATTGAATGTGTCCTACACAATGAGCACCATCCACCATCACATCGATGCCGTGCTCATGGGCCATATCTGCTATTTTCCTTACCGGCATGATCTGACCGGTAATGTTTACCATATGCGGAACCATCAATAGCCGAGTATTATATGTGATTGCGTTTTTATATAATTCTACTATCTCTTCATCATTTTGAGGATGTAATGGAATTGAAATTCTCACATTATTAATACCATATCGTTTTCCCTGTAGTTTAAACATATCGAGCATAGCTCCGTAATCCTGTAAGGCCATTACAGCTTCATCACCCGGATGCCAATCATAGCCCGCAATTATTGTATCCAGTGATTCTGTCGTATTTCTGGTGATGATGATTTCGTCAAGCGTGGTACCAACTACAGCAGCCAGTTTTTTTCTGATTTCTATATTATCACTAACCTTTAGGTTGCGCATATACCAGGAGCCCTGGAAATTGACTTCTTTTACCCGTTGTATATGCCTATCCAGGATTTCCTGTGGCATGATACAATAATATCCATTTTCAAGGTTTATGTAATCTGGTTTCAATCTATAACCCGCGCGGATCTGGGACCAAAAGTCCTCATCTGTAGCAAGATCGGTCGCTGAACGATGTGATACACTTGCAGATAATCGTTCGAGGCTCACCATAAAGGAGGAAGTGATTAATCCCATGTGACCTAGTTTTTTGATAAAATCCCTTTTTTGCATAAAGGAAAAGTACGCCAGAAAATCGAGATTTAAATGTCGTTACAACTACTACTTTGAGAATAAATTTGAATATTGGGATACTTCAAATTATGGCAGCAGGCTAAACCCTGGACCTATTCACTCAATACTTTTGCAATTTTCTCTACATCCAGTTTATTGACCAGGGCCAGAAAAGTAGCTTCGTCCTTGATATTGGATCCGTTGAAGGTAACGAGGGAATTAATCAGAGGAACAGTCAATTCATAACTTTTCTCTTTGGCATTAGGTTTAAACAAACTGCGACGCGTACCTATTTTAATACTTTTACCTGCATCCGGATTAGAACCCAATAACATAGGGTTATTGATCATCATAGAAATGCTGGATATCATAGGCGAGTTAGCTACAATATTAACTCGTAGTTCAGTTTCTGAATTAGTTGTTTGATAATAATTACGACTGATGGTAAATCCTCCACCCATCATGCCCATGCCGGCAGTATTGTTAACATCTTCTTCCACTTTAGCCTTCATGTCATTGAGGTCTACCGGCAGGGATGTCAACAAGTCTTTTCCCAACATTTCATAGATCTGTGATATGGCTTGCTGCAATGCAATCTGTGCGTCTTTATAGTTTTTTGTTTTTAAATATCCCTGGGCTTCAGTAATGGATTTTTCTATTTCTGTTTGTGCCGTTATAGTTCCAAACAAGAATATACTTAGCGTAAACAGGACAACCTTTTTCATAATCTCAATTTTTTTTCAAAGGTAGTGATATTGCAAAATGAAAAATTTAAAATTATCTCTGGTTTACGTTTATTAAATCTTATACGTGAAATGAAATACATTATCTGCTCTGCCACCAGTAGACTGGTAGAATTCGAATGCATGGGTATCTTCTGCATGAGCATCCACGAATGCTTCTGAAATTTTATGGGAGAAACAATATTGTTTGACGGTTTCTATAAGGTCTCTTCCCAATCCCTGTCGTTGTAAATCAGTATGAATGGCCACATCATATAGATACAATTCAGAAGCTTCAGAATAATATTTAGGTAAGACATAAGCTGTGACACCACCTACTACGATACCTTCTATCATCAGTACAAAGACAAGAAAATTTGGGTTAGATAATAGCGACTTTAAATAAAGATCACCTGGAATGGTTTCATTGTCAGATTCAAATATTTCATTGAATAATATAAGCAGGTTTCGGAACAACGTAAGATCATGAGGTTCTAACTTAATAATCAGATGTTTAATTTTCATGAAATTGCCCTTCAGGTCCTACCGGACTATTTTCCATTGTGCTCAAACCAATCAAATCTCGCCGTATTGACAGTTGGTTTACCATTGGATGTACCATACATACCGTACATACAACCCACAAAACCACCTGCAGTTTCTGTGCTTAAAAATTCCCTGGCCATTGAAGATCGAAGTAATAACCATTCACCTTCTTTGATAGAATAATAAAATGAATATCCTTTATCATTAACTTCTATTTTAAATACTATAGCATTATTGAATGTCCTGAGAGGAATAGAAGTGAGCAGTTGTGCTGCATCCATCGCACGCTCCGGACTGGTCGGATTACCGGGACCTTTAAATAACTGGACTACCGGTTGAGTTCGATCTGCTGATTTACACATGAAATAATAGTGGTATTCATTCTGAAATACGATGAGACCGGCTTTTTCATTTTCAGCCTGGGTCTGAAATTCCATCCGGCAGGTTACATATCCTTCGAGGTGATTTTGGCGGTCTGCTACCATGGATATGCTTTTCTTTTCAGCGCAGGTGGTAGGCAATAAATTAATCCACAATTTCCCTTTCTTGACTTCATGAAACTTCTTTTCAGGCGTACGAAGGAAAGTGTACCGGTTGTTCAATTCTTTTCCATCAAAATGATCATGGTATAATTGGTTAGATGCAAACTCATTGACTTTAGATGTAAAAATCGGACCGGTGATCACAGGGGCAGGATAGGAATATTGTATCTCTTTAAAATCAGGGTTAATCACAGGCCAGCCATCTATCCATTTTACCGGAGCCATAAATGTTTCTCTTCCTGTATTGTAATGCCCTCCGGTATAAGGCCGGCATCCAAGGAATACTGCATACCAATCACCTTTTTCAGTATTCACAAAATCGGCATGTCCGGTAGATGTGATAGGATCTTTTCGTGACGAATCAAGATCTCTCTGAGTAAGAATCGGGTTTTTATCATAGGAAATATAAGGTCCGGCAACTGATTTACTTCTGAATACCACTTCACTATGGTTAAATTCAGTACCTCCTTCCGCACAATAGAGATAATACCAATCATCTTTTTTAAGTATGTGAGGTGCTTCAATCCATACCGGTTTTTTACTCAGGTCGGTTCCACCATTGATTAATAATTTTTCATCGCCTTTGGTTTTTAGTGTATGGATATCCAGTTCATACATTCTGATAGTGCGATGCCCGTCATATAGAGGTTTATTATCCGGCGGAATACTATTATAAATGAGATAAGTCCGATCCTCATCAAAAAACAAGGAAGGGTCTATCCCGTTTACATCGGGAAGATAGACAGGGTCACTCCAGGGTCCTTTAGGGTCGCTGGCTGTGATGACAAAATTGCCTCCTTTTTCCACATGAGTACAGGTGATATAAAACAAGCCTCCATGACCAAGACTATCATGATATCTTATCGTAGGAGCAAACAAGCCCCGGGATACACCGGCACCATCTAATTGCAACTGCTCTTTGCGATCCATGGCATAACCCAATTGATGCCAGCTTAGAAGGTCCTTGCTATGCATCACCGGCAACCCAGGGAAATAGGCAAACGATGAAGTGACCATATAGTAATCCTCACCTACTCTGCATATACTCGGGTCAGGATAAAAACCAGAAAGAATAGGGTTGGTATACACAGCTTGAGCTGAAGATACCTGGATATGGATCCATATAAAAATAAAAAAGTACAGGTGTTTTTTCATGTAAAAAATTGAATCAGTAATAAAGTGTCAATTAAAATTATGGATTATTTTAAGAAGCCCGGCATACGTATTAAACATGAAATAAACTTCAAATGAAGCTAAAAAATTGTTTTGCCTGTAGTAAATCCTTCTGTAAAATGAATCGCGAATACCCCGATTAAAAGTTTATTTTTACTAAAACGTTGACGATAAACCCGTATTGAATTTTTTTATGAAATCCGGCCCTGTATTCTTATTTATCTTTTTGCTATTTCATCCGGATGCTTTAAGTCAGCAGGAAAGATCTCTGGATTTTTTCCTTCAAATGGCTTATGAGCATAGCCCCATATTAAATGAGATCTTTAATCAGCAAAAAATAAACAATTTAAAAAACGATCTGACTTTTGCTCAATACAAAAAACCTTATGTGGAAGTGACGGGTGATTTTTTATTTGCACCGTATTTTTTGCATAATAAAAATATAGTTTCCGTTACACCTAATCCAGATGAAAATGCTTTTGGTTACGACCATGATATATCCAATGGAGGACTTTATGCTTTACTACTCAATGCATCAATTCCCCTATTCAAAACCGGAACTATAAATACAATTAATTTTCAAAACTTTGTTCAGAATCAAACCTTGCAACACCAGATCGGTGTAGAGAAACATGATCTCGATAAGTCCGTCACAGATCAATATATACTTACCTATCAAATTCAACAGCTGCTTCAGAATCTCCAAACCATTTCTACCAGTATCAGTGAACGCAAGAAACTGGTCGAAGCACTCGTGCAAACTGCCATTTTGCCGCAGAGCGAATTCCAACTGCTGGACATTGAACTCAGCATACGAAACAATGAATATTTACAGCAACGGGTCGTATTATCTGATGCTTTGATGACATTAAACAATCTTTGCGGAATACTGGATACTTCCTTATATGAGCTAACACTACCTGAAATAAAACTCAATTCATTAAATAACTCTTTTTCTTTTTTGGAAAAATACAGATTAGATAGTCTGAGCATTCTGTCCGACCAGGAAATATTTAATTTAAAATACAAACCGCAGTTGGATGCCTTTGGTAATAGTGGTATTAATACGGCTAGCGCTATAAAGATTCCACACAGTATCGGATTCAGCGCCGGAGTCCACCTAAGCATCCCATTGTATGATGGTGAACAGCGAAAAATAGTATATCAACAAAATAAATTATTATTAGACAACCTCAAAGCCTATAAGAATCAAACCTGGATACAAAAACAAAATAGCCTGGCTTACCTGACAAAACAAATTGAATTAACACGTCTTTCATTGGCCGGATTCAATGATCAATTAAAAAAACAAGAAGCATTACTTGAAACACTTAAAAACAAAGTAATCCATGGGCAGGGATCCGTTACAGATTACCGGCTGGCCTTACAGGATTACCTCTCTACCAATCAAAATATCATCCAGACTCAATCCAATCTCTGGCTCCTGATCAATCAATATAATTATGTCAACTGGTAATACCATGAAAATCCGATCTGTCTGTTGGTTATTCTGGATATGTTGTCTTACCTGGAGTTGTTCATTCTTCCGGTCAAAGCAAGAAATATCCTCAGGGTCTGAACCTGACGTCATTCGCTCAGAGGTATCTATTGAACATCCCCAGATTCAATCCTTGATAGAATATCTTCAACTCAATGGTGTCACCCAATTTCAAAAAAAGGATAATATCCGGACGAATAACACAGGATACATTATCTCCCTTCCTCACAAAATAGGTGACTGGATAAATACCGGTGCCATGTTTTGTACACTTAAAACTAAAGAACAAGATGCTTTAAAAAATATTTCTTCCACAGACTCTACCCTCTTAAAATTTCAAAAACCTATCCTCGTTCCGGCCAATGGAACAGGCATCATCACCGGAATCAATGTATTGCAAGGGGATTATGTTGCTGAAGGGGATATATTGGCCACCGTTTCCGAACCCGCTTCTCTAATCGTGATTGTAAATGTTCCGTATGAAAATCATCAATATGCCAGGGTAGGTACACGATGTGAACTTATATTACCGGATGGAAAAATCCTTCCTGCTACTATCAATGGAATCATACCATCTGTAGATGCGGTATCACAATCTCAAGCTTATTTTATAAAACTGGGCAATCTTTCATTACCGGAAAACCTAAACATCACTGTCCGGCTGCCCCATAAACAAAGTGGTAAAGCCATCTGTGTATCTAATAATGCTGTCCAGGCTGATGAATTGCAGAAAGAGTTCTGGCTGATGAAACTGGTGCATGATTCAATCGCCGTGAAAATACCGGTGCGATTAGGATTGCGCAATAATGAATTTACTGAAGTGATTTCTCCTATGATTTCAATTTCTGATGCTATTATCAATGAAGGTGCTTATGAATTATCCGATTCATCTTTAGTCATCGTCAAATAAAGGATGTAGGATGTCTACAGTACATTACCAATACAGGAACCCACTTTACGCGATTGCTCTGCTCTTACTTTTAATCGGTGCTTTTACCTATACCCGGAACAAGACCGGCCTATTTCCTGATATTACCTTCCCCAAAATAAAAGTAATCATCGATGCAGGACAACAACCTGTAGATAAAATGATGACTACCGTTACAGTTCCAGTTGAAAATATCATTAAACGAACTCAGGGACTTGATTACATCAGGAGTATTACTTCAAGGGGAAGCTGTGAAATCTCCGTATATCTCAAGTGGAATACCGATATAGATCAGGCACGTCAGCAAATAGAAGCCTTGATCAGTGAAATACAAAGCGAATTATTACCCGATACAAAAGTCACCGTTGAGAAAATGAATCCTTCCACCCTGGCGGTAATGGGCTATTCACTGGAAGGTAATAGATCCCAGGTAGAATTAAAAAAGATAGCTTTATTACAAGTCAAACCACATCTGGCGAGCACACCCGGAGTAAGTGATGTAGCTATCATAGGTGGAAAAACCAAAGAGTACCAGATAGTCCTCAAACCGGATCGTTTATCTACATTGGGCATAAGCCTTTCAACGATTCAGTCTGCCGTCACTGAATCCAATATATTAAAATCAAATGGCTACATCTCAGATCATAACCGCCTTTACCTTACTCTTACTGACAATTCAGTAAACAATCTGACAGAGCTTCAAAATCTCATTCTCCAAAACACATCAAAACGCCTGGTCAGGTTAAGAGATGTAGCCGATGTCATCGTCACAGAAGCAAAAGAGTATATTAAAATAAATGCAAACGGAAAAGATGTTCCACTCGTAGCTGTTTTCAAACAGCCGGATGCCAACCTTATTGAAGTCAATAATGGTGTAGAACTACGGGTAAAAGAATTGGAAAACATTCTTCCAAAAGATGTAAAACTTATTCCCTATTATAAACAAGCAGAATTTGTAAATGATAGTATCACATCCATCCGGGATGTATTATTGATAGGTCTCGCACTGGCCATGTTTGTAGTTATCATCTTTTTAAGATCGATATCCAGCAGCATCGCCGTTTTATTTACAATCCCGATCACATTGGCTGTAACCTGTACTGCATTGTATTTATTCGGATATACTTTTAATATTATGACGCTCGGTGCTATTGCAGCTGCCTTGGGTTTGATGATTGATGATGCTGTCATCCTAGTAGAACAAATTCACCGGATGCGGGAAGAACAACCCGATGAAGAAATCCAGCATATTTTATCGAGATCCATCAAATATCTATTGCCCTCTATGATCGGATCTTCGTTGAGTACCATTGTAATTTTTATCCCGTTTTCACTCATGAGTGGAATAGCCGGCGCCTATTTTAAGATCATGGCGTATACGATGATCATTACGTTGTCCTCTTCTTTTTTGGTTACCTGGTTGATCCTTCCTACATTATTTCTGCTTATTCCTTTGAGAAAGAAAAAATTACCTGTAGAAACGGTAACCCGCTCTGCCTGGATTAACTTTTTTATTCTTAAACCCTACATCGCTCTTTTATTGATTGCCGGATGTACCTTCCTTATCTGGTATGTCCCTCCCATGTTAGAATCAGGCTTTTTGCCTGATATGGATGAAGGGAGTATAGTGTTGGATTTTGAAAGCCCTCCGGGCACTACGTTAGAAGAGACTGATAGATTACTTCAACAAGTAGATCACATTCTTCAGGAACAACCCGAAGTGGAAAAGTTTTCCAGGAGATTAGGAACTGAAATGGGATTCTTTATCACTGAACCCAATAAAGGCGACTACCTGATACAGCTTAAAAAGGAAAGAGAATTAGAAACGGAACAAGTATCTAATTTAATCCGGTCAAAGATTGAACATTCAATACCTCAATTAAGAGTAGATTTTGGTCAGATTATAGGTGATATGCTCGGTGACCTGATGAGTAGTGTACAACCGATAGAAATAAAAATATTCGGCAGTAACCGTTCTACCCTGGATGATTTGAGCAGGCAAATTGCTGACGAAGTCTCCGAAGTGCCTGGTACGGCTGATGTATTTAATGGTATTGTAATAGCAGGGCCTGAAGTCAATCTTCAACCCGATGTTGCAAAACTCGCACAACTCGGATTGACTGCTAATGATTTTCAATTTCAAATGCAATCTCAAATTGAAGGCAGTGTCATCAGTTCTATTCTTGATGTTGAACAACGTCTGAATATCCGAATGATATATCCGGGAGCGCTTCAAACTAACGTACACACCCTGGAACAGGCATCCATATTTTTGCCCAATGGAATGATGAAACCAGTTAGCACTATTGCCACTATTGAATTGGGAAAAGGAGTTGCACAAATCATCAGGGAAAATCAAAAAATGATTGGTGTAGTGACCGCGGGCCTGGATAATCGTGACCTGGGTCATACGCTTGCTGATATTAAATCCCGATTGCAGGAAAAGATTAATCTCCCGCCTGCCTATCATATTGAATATGGTGGATCTTATGCACAACAACAACAAGCATTCAAAGAGTTATTGATTATCCTTCTAACCGCTGTTTTATTGGTCTTTATTGTGATTCTATTTTTATTCCGCCGTATCGGTATTGCAATTCTTATTATTCTCCTGGCTACCTTGGGTGCGGCTGGTTGCCTTACTGCTTTGCTGGTGACCGGCACCGCGTTGAATGTAGGAAGTTATATGGGTATTATCATGATCGTAGGTATCATTGCTGAAAACGCGATATTCACGTATCAGCAATATCATGAAGCATTGAAGACAATGACCAGGGATGAGGCTATTCATTTTGCTATCTCCACCCGCCTAAGACCCAAACTTATGACTGCATCTGCTGCGATCATTGCCCTATTTCCATTAGCCTTGGGTATTGGCGTCGGTGCACAATTGCACAGACCCTTAGCAATAGCCGTGATCGGTGGTTTGGTATTGGCATTACCGCTTTTGCTGATTGTATTACCTTCCATGTTGAGATTGTTCCGTGCCCGATAAGGAAAAAATGAAACCGAATCCCGAAATATTTAAAAATTAATTGCAACTCACAAAAACTCCGGATGATGAATCAGCGATGTTTATATTTCCCTTTAAATAAATCAGCGAAGTAGATGCAGTCATTCAAAGCAAAAATAGACATCATAGGAGTTAATCCTTTTGTGTTAGTACCCGGCAAAGTATTAAAATCATTATTTAAAGAGGCTCAAAAAGAAAAAGGGCCTATTCCGGTAACCGGTACGCTGGATGCACATCAATACCACCAAACCCTTGTAAAGTACGCTGGCTTTTGGAGGTTGTATCTTAATACTCCGATGCGAAAAGCCATTGAAAAAGATGTAGGAGATATAGTCAGGGTAGAGATCCAACACGATGCCAGGGAGCGTATCACTCCAATGCATCCCAAACTCGAAATCGCACTTAAACAAAATAAAGAAGCAAAACTTATTTTTTTATCATTGAGTCCTCACCGGCAAAAAGAAATCATGCGGTATATCAATCATCTAAAAACAGAAGATGTCATTGATAAGAATATAGCAAAAGCGATTCAATTTTTACTTGGTAAAGAAAGGTTTATAGGCAGGGATCGTCCTTAATAAAGACTATAATTACTTTCGTTTGGTCAATTGAACTAATGCTGATAATTTGCAAACATTATATGATTTGTTCAGGATGGAGTAGAGCACTGATGATCTTTGGTGTTCATACTTTCTGTTTACTTCCATTTTCCATGTCTCAGGATACGATCGGCCCTCAACTCCTGCCACCGGTGGTCATTACATCCTACAAAGACAAGTCTATCGAGAAAACATCTTTGTCGTTGATTTCATTAAATCTCGATAGCCTGAATCAGTATGCACATTATAATCTCACTGACCTGATTGCGAGAATACCTGGTGTCACCATGTTATCAACAGGTCCGGCTATCAGTAAACCTGTGATTCGTGGATTGTATGGTAATCGGGTATTGGTGTTGTTATCTGGATTAAAATTTGATAATCAGCAATGGCAGGAGGAGCATGGTCTTGGTCTATCCGATATAGGGCTGGGCAAAGTGGAACTTATCAAAGGCCCATTAAGTATACTGTATGGCACAGAAGCTATTGGAGGTATCATTCATCTGATAGAAGAAGATAAACCTGAATTACATCAATCTATTACTGATTTTAAAATACAAATGAATAGTAATAGCCTGGGTGGTCTCGTTCAGGCGGGTTATAAAAAGAACAATGGAAACAACTGGGTCAGATGGAGGGTGGGTATTGAAAATCACGCAGACTACTCCGATGGAAACAATCAACGGGTACTCAATAGCAGGTCAGATGGTTATTTTTTAAAATCAACTTATGGTTTTTCAAAAAAGAATTGGACTTCAACGAATAATTTTTTGAGCTCCTACAATCGGTTTGGATTTATATTTAATGATATCTATACATTTATTACACCCGATGCAAGATGGAGCCGGGACTTGAGTGTGAACCCGGATCACCTGGTTTTATTAAACATAGTCTCTTCTGAGAATAAATTTATATTGAGAGATGAGTCCATACTCAACGTTAATGCTGGTATTCAATCTAACAGCAGGCGCGAAAACGAAGGCGGAGGGGCTATCAGTCTTAATATGCATTTACTTACCTTCCAATACCTGATCAAATGGGAAAAACAATTGTCATCTATACACCGGATGATCATTTCCAATCTTGGATCCCTGGAGGACAACACAAATTACGGGGCAAGAAAAATAGTTCCGGATGCAAGGATGCAGGAAAGTAATATTTCCATATATTTCGAATCGACATTACATCAAAAAATCATTTTAGAAAATGGAATAGGTGGTGGAGAAAAATGGATTAAAACTTTTTTTACACCTTCGGTCAATGGTCCGGACAAAGAAATCCACCCATTTCATATCTTCTCACCTTATTATAATATTTTTAGTGGTATCAGTTATATACCCAATAAAAAATTCAACTTCAAAGCTAACCTGGCCACGGGTGTTCGTATCGCCAACCTGGCAGAACTTTCCTCGAATGGATTACATGAAGGAGTATTTACGTATGAAATCGGTGATCCTCATCTCAAAAACGAGCAAAATATTTGTTTTAATATTTACAGTAATTATAAGAGCAATGCCTTCCAGGTTTCACTAAGTCCGTTTTATAATTTTTTCAACCATTATATTTACCTGGCACCTACGCATGAAGATTGGTTTGGATTCCCTGTTTACAGATATATGCAACAATCAGCCCGGCAATACGGAGGTGAAGCAGAATTTTCTTTACATCAGTCCTCCTGGAAAGAAGAAGTAGCCATTTCTTATATGAATAGCAAGACCAGAGATGGCAATTATACTCCGTTTATTCCCGCTGCGAAACTGAGTCCTTCCATCTATAAGGATATCAACACGAGCGCTGATCACAAACTTCATCTATATAGCAACCTGGACTATTATTTTGATCAGCATCATACGGCTCCGTTCGAAATTTCAACACCGGCCTATCTTTTGTGGAATGCTGGCGGTGAGCTTAACTGGTCCCTAAGCAATAAGATGTATTTCTTATCGTTGTCCGGTAATAATTTATTGAATACGGCTTATTACGATCATTTATCCAGATTTAAAAATTTTGGATTACTTAATATTGGCCGTAATATTATGATCGATTTCAAAGTTCAATGGGGGCATCAAAAATAAGTAGGAATATATTCGGAGGACTTATTGGGATCATAGTTGTATGCTGGATGATTCAATCATCGTATGAGGTCACCAGGTATGAGTACTGCCGATTTCAATGCCGTTCACGATTTAATGAATTAAAATCGAAAATAAGGGAAGATAAAATTGTTACCTTAATTTTCCCTGAAAGTCAGGTATTGAATTGGGAAAAAGGAAATAAAGAACTGGAATGGAATGACAAATTATACGACGTCATTGAAATAAAACATATTTCTTCACATCTGGTAATCCTTTGTATTGAAGATGGTGAAGAGCAGGATATCATTCGTTCTTTCAGAGATAGGGTCGCCTGTCGCAAAGATCAAGGCAATGATCTGGTATCTTTTAGCCTTCATCATATTAAATACGTTTTACCGCCCGGCATTTCTTTCGAATTTGCAGAAGATGCTAAACATCCGAAACCAGTTTACTTCGAATATCTTTTTGGACTCAAAATAATAGAAACGGCGAGCCCACCTCCTGATGTGCTCAGCTAACCGTATTGCCTCTTTCAAAAACAGGCATTGATTTTTAAAATTTTTCATTCTTATTAAATCATTGTTGATATGAAATCCATATTCAAGTTATTTTTATTATTATTCATTATTTCGAATCTTAGTTCCTGTGAAAAAGACGAGGGTTTATTACCGGCCATAAGTTTCAAAACCGGTGGTACCTATACTTCTGCCGATGCTTCTATTAAAGGAGGAACTTCTATCACCATTGGTATTAGTGCCTCCAAGTCAGAAAAGGAAGATGTTCTTAAAAAATTTAATATCTCCAAAGCAATTAACGGAGCCGGGAACACTACTGTCTTTGATAAATCTTTAAGTGGATCAGAAGGTGATGCCTATACATACGATTATACGACTACGCTTGAAACTACAGTAGGTCAAAAAAATACCTACACATTTACGGTAACCAATAGGGACGGTTTAATCGGGCAGGTCAGTTTGAATGTGACGATTACTCAATAACAAGGAGATTTCGGTCTCTCTTCCTTTGGTTGAGTCGACTATATGGTTGTCACTTAGTGTGCAGGTAGCTTTGAAATAGCTTCCTGTACTAAGTGTCAGTCAAAGGCTACACACCTTATATGATCAGTGGACTTGAATCCTGTAAGTACAGCGTATTTTTCATTTCAATAAATTTTTTTTTGATAGAATCATCCGTATCTCTTCCTGAGGAGAAAGGTAGAATTCGTTTTCAATATTAATGATGCCAGGTCAAATT
>JBDTUE010000059.1:0-19666 GCA_040007895.1 Saprospiraceae bacterium
CTGATTCAATTTAATCTTCCGATGGAAGCAGTATTTGATCTTTCTTTTGCTGATGTTTCGGGTAAGGTGATCAAAAAGATCAATGGGCAGGGAAGAAAGGGTTATAATGAAATTAAATTGAATGATAATTTGCCCGCTGCATCAGGAATATATTATTACACGCTCTCTTGCGGAAATTATACAGCCACGAAGAAAATGATCATTATTAATTAAAATACCTATGAAACCAAAATCAACTCATCGGTTATCACTCTATTCTTTTTTTATCTTCTGTTTTTTTGGTATTTATAGTAGTGTATTTAGTCAACAGAATATAAAATCTCCCTCTGTGATAGCTGCTGCCGGAGAAATCTCCCGATCCAGAGATATGATGGTTGAATGGACATTGGGGGAAATATTTGTAGAAAGCATATTAGACCATACCATAAACCTTACCCAAGGTTATCATCAACCAATGCTTTTGGTTAAAGAATTATCAAAACCGAATGCTTCTGCTTATGAAATCCGTGTTTTTCCAAACCCGGTGCAGGATCTGCTCAGAGTAATAATACAATCCAGTATACAGGATGCATTAATTCTTAAAATAAATGATATAACCGGACGCACTGTTTTAATACAAGATGCTCCCGGGGGCTCCAATGAAATTCAATTAAAAACACGCAACCTACCTGAAGGGATGTATATTTTATCTGTAGTGAACCGAAAGGGATATCGTATTGATTCATTTAAATTGATTAAACAGTCATAATATTTATTCGTAATGATTATAGTCAGGATGAAAAAATTAATTTTAATATCATGTATTCAGCTTGCACTACTCTCCGATCTGGTTGCGCAGGTGATTCCTAAAGGTATGAATTATCAGGCGGTAGCGCGAGACTCTGATGGAGGTTTGATTGCGAGTGAATTGGTAGGTTTGAAAATTGTATTGTTTAGTAATAAAGATGGTTTGCGAGTGGATTATTATAGTGAGACTCATCAAACGACTACAAGTGCTTTGGGTCTTTTCAATCTGGTCATTGGTGAAGGGATTAAAGATCAAGGCGAGTATGGACTCATACCCTGGAGCAGCGAAAACATATGGCTTGAGGTATCGATTAAAAATAATAAACATACCAATTTTGCCAAATTAAGTAGTGGTAAACTTCTTGCTGTGCCCTATGCTATGCATGCCGGAACAACGGCTAAACTTATCGAGCAAAAAAAAGTCCCGGTTTCAAGTTTTGCTCCACCTCTGCCTGGTGTTGTTTCGACCACCTGGTCAGTCTTTGGAAATGCCAAAACAGATGAAAGTGGTAATCCATTCAGAGTTAATTCTCTGGGGACTACGGATATGATAGATGTAATTATGATTACCAATAATGAAGAAAGGTTACGCATAGATAAGCAGGGAGATATTTTTACTAAACATAATTTTGAAGTTGGCAAAAACCTGAATATTCTTGGAAACACCAGTATTCAGCAGACCCTGACGATCGATGATTCTCTAAAAGTGAAAAAGAATGTTTTACTTAATACGTTGAGTGGATCCACTATAAACTATGGACCATTTACCGTTTTAAATAATAGTCCTACTTATCTATCAGGGACACTGATCGTAGATAAGGCCGGCTCTTTAGACAGTACACTGACGGTACAAGGTCCAACAGATATAAATAGTCGTTTATTTGTAAATGATACTAGTCCGACTAAGCTCACCGGAACCTTACAAGTGGATGGGATTTCGGATTTGAATGATTCACTTGTAGTACATAATATGAGCCCGGTACACCTGACCGGAACATTAACAGTCAATAAGTCAACCAATCTCAATGATTCTCTTTCGGTCAATGTGATGAGTCCAACTCATCTCTCCGGGACATTGAAGGTAGATAAACAAACCAATCTCGATGATTCGCTGACAATAAGTGATATGGGACCAACCATCTTGAGCGGAACATTAACTGTGGTAAAAGATGCTGAATTTAAGTCAAATGTTTTACTGAATGATACAGTCCAATCTAATAATGCGGTCACCGGAACTATGGTTGTTACTGGTGGTTTTGGTCTGGTTGGCAATCTTAATGTAGGTGGTAGTAGCAAATTTGGAGGTCCTGTAAGATTTGATAGCCCTATCAGCATTACAGACCCTACTCAATCCGTTGATACGCTTACAGGAGCATTTATTATAGCGGGAGGTGTAGGAATAGGTAAAAATGTAAATGTAGGAGGAACGTCTACGGTGGCAGGAATGACCAGCGTCACAGATACAAGTCAATCTAATAATACAGGAACAGGTGCATTAAAAGTAATTGGCGGGACAGGCATTATAAAAAATCTAAATGTTGGAGGCACGACCACTATAGCAGGAAAGACCTTTATCACAGATGCTACTCAATCAGTTGATAAATCATCAGGATCTTTAAAAGTCATTGGTGGGGTCGGTATCAACCAGAATTTGAATGTCGGGGGTATGACTTCCATTTTAGATAGTACTCAATCCGAAAGTATTTTTTCCGGTGCATTAAAAGTAAGTGGAGGAGTAGGCATAGGACGACAATTGTTTGTGGGTGGAATGACCTCATTATTTAATACAGCTATATCCACAGACGCTTCTTCCGGCGCATTAAAAGTAACGGGTGGAGTAGGGATACAAAAACAATTAAATGTTGGAGGTATCACCTGCCTGTTGGACGCCACCCAGTCCGTAAATTTTATGACAGGGGCACTAAAAGTTTCCGGTGGAGTCGGTATAAAATCCAATATCAATATCGGTGGAAATATGAGTGTCGGATTGGGTTCGACGTTTAAATCGGGATTAGATCTGAAAAACAATCTTCTGGTAACATCTCCCAATTCATACATTGCTGTTTTTAGAAATTTGACAGATTCAAACGGGATCAGTATCCAGGTCAATAGTGCAGCACCTTCAGCAACAAATCGATTTGTAGAATTTCGAAAAAATGGTGGCAGTGTTATAGGCCGTATCCAGGGCGAAAATGTCTCTGAGTATTTAAATAATGAGAATTATAAAAGGGAGCTTGAAGTACTCGAACATGATGTAACTTTTGCTGAGATAGCTGTTGCTACAGCTGCATTTTTTGTGGTTGCCGGTGCAGCGGAACTTGTCGGAGCTTCATCTTCATCGACAGCTTGTGTTGGTTTCCTTGGATGTGCTACTGCTCCTGTTGTATCTTTTATAGTGAAAGCGGGAATAAATGTGGCTGCCAGAGGCGTTGGTTTAGGTCTTGCGGTGGTGCGACGAGACGCTGTTAAAGTAAGAAGAGATGATTTCATTACGGCTAAAGCGCCACCCCATGTCGGTGTGACTTATGAATCGGGTGCTGGTGATTATGCGGAGTGGTTAGCCAAAGCCGATACGACAGAAATGTTTTTACCAGGATATATCGTCGGTATGAAACATGGTAGGATTTCAAAGAAACTGGATGCTCAAAGTAAACCCATGGTCATTTCCACTCAACCTATTGTATTGGGAAATATGCCAGATAATAAGGATCATTTTGAGAAAGTTGCTTTTTTGGGACAGGTTCCTGTACAAGTACTCGGTAAGGTTAAAGCTGGGGATTATATACTACCATCGGGCCATGAAGATGGTTTAGGTCGGGCAGTCCATCCGGACCTGATGAAGGCAGAAGATTATGATCAAATAGTTGGTATGGCGTGGGGTGCTTCAGATGAATCCTATGGTGTAGTCAATACAGCCATTGGTTTGAATGATGACGATATAGGACGAATTGCCATCCAGAATATGAATGAAATCAATGCATTAAAATTAAGTGTGACTCAATCCAATTTGATTCTTTCAAAAATTATACCGGGATTTAAATCACTGACGCAAACACCCGATGGAGATTACAATAATATACCTATAGCAAATCATGATATGATATTTAGTAAGGAAATGTCACAGCGATTTGTCAATTCAATTAATAATAAAATGGATTTCTCCGGGATCTCCAGGGATGATGTACTGGAAGTCATGACGATTACAGGAAATGCGCTTATCCAAAATGGAGGAAAACTGGAGGATATACCATTCTGGAATCAATTTAAAACTGATCCTGTGTACCAGGACTTTTTTATAAAATCAGTACAGGGAGTTTATAAACATGTAGTTCAATCGCAATTAAATAAACAAAAGCTTGTTCAAAAATAATTCTCATAAAATGTTTTTTGAAATGAAAAAAATTAAATTCATAGTTCTCCTTCAAATCATCTGCATCTGCAGTATGATTGCGCAGGAAGTTCCGAAAGGGATGAACTACCAGGCTGTGGCAAGGGATGTAAAAGGGGAGCTCATTCCCAATAAAAAAATAGGCCTTAAAATATCACTCTTTAGTTTTGAAGGCATTCATCATGTAAATCATTATTCTGAAACGCATGAAGTAAGTACCAACGCGTTAGGTTTATTCAATCTTGTCGTGGGACAGGGTTTAAACATAACAGGTGAATATGGTTTAATACCCTGGAATTCCGAAAATATTTGGATGGAGGTCGCATTAAGAGATGAGGCAGATAAGCGTTTTATCACCATAAGCAGTAGTAAATTGCAAGCTGTACCATATGCCATTCATGCCAGCACTGCAAATAAATTAATTCAGAATAAAAATGTAGAGACATCTAACTTATTACCACCAACACCAGGGGTTATTTCTACGGAATGGTCGGTACTGGGAAATGCTAAAACAGATGCAAGCGGAAATATCTTCAGACCCAATGCTCTGGGGACTACAGATTTTGTGGACCTGATCATGATTACCGATAATGTGGAAAGGCTAAGGATATTGGCCAGTGGTGATATAATCTCTAAACTTAATTTTGAGATAGGTAATAATCTTACGGTTAAAGGCAATATGGATATTCGGAATACTTTGACTGTAGGAGATTCTTTGATAGTAAAAAATCATGTATTATTCAATATAAGCAGCGGTAATACGATTAATTACGGACCTTTTACTGTGGCAAACCTAAGCCCAACTCATCTTACAGGCATCCTTGAAGTAGAAGAAGCCACTACATTTAATACTACATTGATGGTAAAAGCATCTGTTGATTTGAATAGCAGGTTAAATGTGACTAAAATGAGTCCTACCAAATTAACCGGGACGCTGCAGGTAGATAAAATAACGGACCTTAATAATGCACTCAATGTGAACAATATGAGTCCGACTTATTTTACGGGTACACTTCTTACAGAAAAATCAACCAATCTCAATGATTCCTTGAGTGTAAATAATATGAGCCCGGTTTTATTCACCGGTACTTTAGTTGTGGATAAGGCAACTGATCTCAACGATTCTCTGTCGGTAAATAATATGAGCCCTACTCATTTGACCGGGACATTCAAAGTGGAAAAAGAGGGATATTTCCTCAAGGAAGTTTTAGTCAGCGACAGCACTCAATCCATCAGTATCGGAGTCGGTGCATTAGTGATCAATGGCGGACTTGGCATCGGTCGTAATTTTAATGTAGGAGGTTCTAGTGCTTTTGCAGGTCCGGTAAGTTTTAATAACCCGGTAAATGTAACTGATACTACTCAATCTAATAGTATATCTGCCGGAGCGGTTAAAGTAACCGGAGGAGTAGGTATCCGCAGGAATTTAAATATCGGTGGTACTACCGGTATAAATGGAATGACCAGTTTAAATGATACCGCCCAATCCATCAATGTCACTACAGGTTCATTAAAAGTAACAGGTGGAGCAGGCATTCTTAAAAATGTATTTGTTGGAGGTACTACTACTATTGCTGGCGTGACCAGTATCACAAATACCACTCCATCTGCCAATAGTTCGGTCGGTTCATTGGTGGTTACTGGAGGGACAGGTATTGGTTTAAGGCTTAATGTAACCGGAATTACTATGGTAGAAGACACCACTCAATCGACTACTCCTTTGACCGGAGCGTTGAAAGTGCTTGGAGGAACCGGCATAGGACAACAATTAAATGTAGGAGGAATTACTTCCATTACGGATACCAGTCAATCCAATACAGTAAGTACCGGAGCATTAAAAGTAAGTGGTGGTGCCGGCATTGGTCTACAATTAAATGTTCAGGGAATTACTACTTTATGGAATTCAACTACTTCATTAAACAATTCTACAGGGGCTTTGAAAGTATCAGGAGGTGTTGGTATAGGGGCCAATCTTCATATAGGACAGACCATGAAAGTGACTGGTCAGACCACATTAAATGGAGATCTGAATGTAACAGGATTATTAAAAGTAACTACTTCCGGTTCATTTATTACAAATTTTGTAAACTCTTCAAATCAAAATGGTATAGCCATTCAGGTAGCCAATGCAGCACCGAATAAGAATAATCATTTTGTAGAGTTCAGGAAAAATAATAAGAATGTCGTAGGAAGGATTGAAGGACAAAATAGTACGGAATATTTGAGTGACCGTAATTATGTAAGAGAGTTGGCCATTTTGGATACAAGAGTGTATATGGCTGAACTAATCCTCGCCCAGGGATTAATTAATGTAGCTATGGCAACAGCCGAAGTAGCAGCAGCAGCTTCATCGGCGACAGGATGTTTTGGGGCAGGTTTTTGCCTTGCCTTCCCGATACCATCTTCCATCATAATATCTAGCTTAAAGCTGGGTCTGCGTGTTGCGCTACTTATTCCCATAGGTATTGGACTAGATATAGCCCATGAAAAGAAACAGGATTTAGTAAATTATAAAGCTTCTACATATGGTGTTTCCTACGAATCCGGGGCAGCGGATTATGCAGAGTGGTTGCCTAAATCGGATGAACATGAAACTTTTATTGCTGGCCATATCGTCGGGGTAAGAAATGGATTCATTTCAAAGCAAATCAAAAAAGGTGACAAACTCATGGTGATTTCAACTCAACCTATCGCGCTTGGTAATATGCCGGACAAGGACAATCAATTGCGTTATGAGAAAGTTGCTTTTTTAGGACAAGTCCCGGTTCAGGTCCTTGGTAAAGTACATATCGGTGATTGTATTCTGGCATCGGGCAATAATGATGGCATGGGTAAAGGAATATCACCATCGAACCTTCGGGCAGAAGATTATGATAAAGTGGTGGGGATAGCCTGGACTCCTTCATCCGACGAATATTATAATATTATCAATGTAGCTATCGGTTTGTATGCTGGTAATCTGAATAAAGTAATCCAGGAACAGGATCAATTGATCCAAAACTTAGAATCTGAAATAAATAGTACGAATGGAGTACTCGCTAAAATGGTACCGGGATTCAAAGAAGCGATGGGTATTAAAAATTCAGAGCAGGTAGTTAATTCTACGGCATCCACCGGAAATTTTAAAATCACCGGTTCAAATTCACTTTTAATGGAAAATAATCTTTACCAGTTTACCAGTGCTCAATTATCTGAAACCTTAAACCTTGTAGAAAAAATGTACATCCAAAATGGAGGAAATTTAAAAGCTAATCCTTACTGGGATAAACTGAAGAATGACCCCAATCTTTTGAAACAATTCAATAATAATCTGCAATCGCTGCGAATTCATTAATTCATTTAATGCAAAAAGATAAAAAAATGAATGAAAGAGGTATTAATAAACGATTTATTCAAGACTTGGGAAAAGTCTATTCTTCAGAAAATGTTATTTAAAATGAAAAAAATACATTTTATTCTTTTTCTTCTGCTGCTTTCAATCCTGAGACCGTTTGCACAAGGGATACCGAAAGGCATGAATTACCAGGCAGTGGCGCGTAATCAACAAGGGGGATTACTGGTTCATGAGAAAATACGTTTGAAAATATATCTCTTCGCAGCTAAAAACGATGTACGGGTCAATCATTATATTGAAATGCATGATGTCACGACGAATGACATGGGTTTATTTAATTTGATTATTGGAGAAGGTGCCGGGCAAGAAGGTGAATTTGGTTTGATCCCATGGAATGAAGAAAACATCTGGATGGAAGTTGCACTGAGAGATAAAAGTCAATCCAATTTTGTGATCATCAGTAGCAGTAAACTAATGGCAGTGCCTTATGCCATTCATGCTCAAACGGCAGATCGATTGACTGCTGAAGCACCTCAAACAGCCAATACCTTGAATCTTCCTGGTGTGGTGTCCTTAAACTGGTCTGTTTTTGGAAATGCTTTGACCAATACCAGCGGTAACCTATATCATATAAATTCTATGGGAACTACAGACCTGGTGGACCTGATCATGATTACTGACAATGTAGAACGGTTAAGAATTTTATCCGGAGGAGATATTGTTACAAAACTAAATTTTCAAATCGATAAGAATCTGAATGTGATCGGTGATGTATCGGTGCAACATACATTAAATGTCGGTGACTCCCTGATAGTAAAAAAGGATGTACTGCTTAATACAATAGGTGGAACTACGCAGAATTTTGGACCTTTTACGGTTTCACACCATAGTCCGTCTTTATTATCCGGAACACTGTTGGTGGATAAACCAACCACCTTATACAATTCTTTAAATGTCCATGGACCAACTGATTTTTATGACCGTTTGTGGGTAAATAATATGAGTCCAAGCCATTTTACCGGAACGTTACAGGTGGATAGGATCACTAATCTCAATGACGATTTAAATGTAAACAATGTAAGTCCTACACTGCTAACCGGAACTTTCGTTGTAGATAAATCGACAAACCTGAATGATTCGCTTACGGTGAATAATATGAGCCCAACATTTTTTACGGGTACGTTAGTTGTCAATAAATCCACCAGGATGAGGGATACGCTTAGAGTCAATAATATTAAACCTACTTTTCTTTCCGGTACGATGACAGTAAATAAAAATGCCTTGTTCCTCAAACAAGTATTTTTAAGTGATACGGTACAATCTGTCTCTACAACGACCGGTACTCTGGTTGTGGATGGTGGAATGGGATTGAAAAAGAATCTTAATATAGGAGGTGCAAGTGTATTTAAAGGACCCGTAGGTTTTGCAAGTCCTGTAACCATTACAGATATTTCTCAGTCTACTAATACTACAACCGGGGCTCTTATAGTAGCTGGAGGAGTTGGTATGGGCAAAAATTTAAATGTAGGTGGTACGACGGTGATTGCAGGGATGACCAGTGTAAAAGATACGACCCAATCCAATAATATTTCTAGCGGGGCTCTTAAAGTAGCAGGAGGAGTAGGCATTGGTAAAAATTTAAATATTGGCGGAAATACGACGATACATGGAATGACTACGATTACCAATAATACGGAATCGAATGATATTACTTCCGGAGCATTAAAAGTAACAGGTGGTGTAGGCATTAGCAGGCAATTGAATGTTGGAGGAATGACTCTGATTGACAATAATACCCAATCGGGAGATCCTGCTACCGGAGCATTAAAAGTAACAGGAGGTGTTGGTATACGAAGCCAATTAAATGTGAGTGGTATGACCCGGCTGATGAATAGTCAGCAATCAACTTCGCCT
The DNA here is from genome assembly GCA_040007895.1 of Saprospiraceae bacterium. GTDB lineage: Bacteria > Bacteroidota > Bacteroidia > Chitinophagales > Saprospiraceae > JADJLQ01. The sequence continues at coordinate 9,423 of JBDTUE010000059.1, forward strand.
TTTACGGGTGGATTGATTGTGGCTGGAGGTGTAGGCATCGGTTTACAATTAAATGTTGGTGGGATGACTTCTATTCTTAATTTGACGGATGCCACGAATATTAGCAGCGGTGCTTTAAAAATTGAAGGAGGAGTGGGTATCCTAAAAAATCTCAACACCGGAGGTGCTTTGACAGTGAATGGATTGGTCACTTTAAATAATACATTGAATATTGCTAACAGCAGTTTATTTGTAACTTCTTCTAACAAATGGGTGGCGGAGTTTATTAATAATACCAATGCTCATGGCATCAGTATTGAAATAAATAATTCCGCTCCCGATCCCAATAATAATTTTATGACTTTTAGAAATGCGACCAGCGGAGTAGTAGGGAGGATTGAAGGTGATAATTTGAGTACTCTTACATCTAATGGGAAGTATAAATTGGAATTGAGTAACCTCGAATACAGGGTCACCAACGCCGGAATAGTGATAGCAGTTGCAACAGCTACCGGTGCAATAGCTATTAAAAATTTAGTCCAGTGGAGCAGTTCAAGTACAGGATGTGTAGGATTCCCGGTTAACTGTGGTACTATACCAATCCCTTCTATGATTGCCTATGCCGTCATCGATCTTGCAGCAGCCGTGGTGGATTTAACTGCAAATGCAATAGCATTAGATCTGGCTCTTAATGATAAAAACAGGTTTGTTTCATATAAAGCAGACCGGGTAGGTGTAACTTATGAATCTGGTAACGGAGATTATGCAGAGTGGTTGCCCAAAGCCAATAAAGAAGAAACTTTTTTACCGGGATATATTGTGGGAATGAAAAACGGTCTGATTTCAAAAAAGATTGAAGATGGAGATAAAGTCATGGTCATTTCCAGCGCCCCTATTATTTTAGGTAATATGCCTGCTGCAGATGCAATCATCAATTATGAGAAAGTAGCGTTCTTGGGGCAGGTACCGGTCCACGTACTGGGACATGTGGAGCCGGGTGATTATATCCTGCCATCCGGAAATGATGATGGATTAGCTATTGCAGTTCATCCTTCTAAAATGAAGATTAAAGATTATTCAAAAATTGTAGGAGTAGCCTGGTCTACTTCCATAGATCCTGTATATAATATCATTAATGTGGCTATTGGATTAAATGGAAATGCAATCAATAAAGTCGTAGTAGACCAGAAAAATAAAATACAAGAATTAAAATCTGCTATTGATAAACGAAATTCAACACTGGCAAAACTGGTCCCCGGATATAGAGAAGCTGCACACATGCCTGAAGCGGATTTATTATCCGGAACGGCAATTCAAAAGCCCATACAAGCAGGATCTCCTGCATCAACCCCAGATTCAAAAGGTGGCACGGAAGCATATTATCCAAAACAATTCATTGCATTGATTTTGGATAAAACTGAAAAAATCGTAAAACAAAATGGAGGTGATCTCGATACTAACCCATTTTGGATCAAACTTAAAACAGATCCTGCTTATAGAGATCAGTTCATTGAGGATACACATGGTAAAATTCAGATCGAATTACTTAAGCAAAAGGATTCATTTAAAACTATTAATGAATGAAGAACAAATTAATAGTGAAGTCTATTTATCCCGGTATAGCTCAATACCAGGTGCACCCGGATTTAAATTGTTTTCAAATCTTATTTATTGGATAAACAAATGATGAGAAAGAAAATATATCCCGAAATACTGTCTTGTAAAATGCTTTTTATATCATGTTGGTGGTATAATTTAAGATCACACATTCATTTGCAAAATCATATGCCTTTAATGAAAGGCTTTCGTCTCATAGTATCTCTATCATTCTTTGCAATCATACACACAAGCTGGTTGAAAGCTCAATCCGTGACGGTGGCTTTGCCTCACGACGGCAATAGCGCCACCACGGCGGCGCCTCAGGGTGCATTAAAATACCAAAGAGGATTTTACCTGGTCCTTCCCAAAGAAATGGCTAAGAGCGGAATCTCTACCGGTGATACGATTAATTGTATTGGTTTTACATTGGGATTTCCACAAGATGATACGACAAAAGGGAAGTTTAAGGTATACCTTCAAAATACCAATGATACAGTGAGTCGTCACGATACCAGCTGGACCACGATATCAGGCCTTTCAGCTAATTCCTATTTTCAAAATGGTTTATATCCTGGTTATTATGAATGGCAGGTAAGGACCAGTTGTTCTGCTTTTTCACCTGTACACAATTTTTCTAATGGCAATCTTACTCCATGTCAGCCTCCGACTCATCTTCGTACAGATAGTATTACAAATGTAAGTGCAAAATTAACCTGGGTTGCACCTGTACCAGCAGTCACAGACTACTTAATTGAATACAGCCGAAGTGACTCAGTGAATTGGACTGGAATCAGCACGACAAATAATTATTATACCCTTACAGGTTTGGTTCCGAATAAAGGATATCAATGGAGAATAAAATCGCGGTGTACATCTGACTCTTCTGACGTCACCTATGAATCTTTCATTACTGAAAAAACGAATAATTGTTCCCCACCGTCAGGTTTAAATGTTGTTTCTGTGACGGATACTTTAGCCAAATTGAAGTGGACAAATGCATCAGGCGCTGATTATTATACCATCCGGTATAGACGACTGGGTACCACCTCCTGGAATGAAACATTTGTATTTGCAGATTCTATCGTGCTTAATATTGGATTGGATCCAGGTACGAATTATCAATGGGGTGTAAGTTCGAGTTGTGGTATGGATAGTGTAGGTAATTTTATAAGTGGACCTGATTTCAAAACCAATGGGACTACGGCCTGTTATTTTCCTGATTACGTTTCCCTGGACAGCCTTACTTCCTCAACTGCAGTTTTTTACTGGGACACTGTTGCCGGTGCTACCACTTATGAATTGAGATATCGCGCAAAGGATATTATTTTCTGGGCAAGTGCTATTAACACTATGACCCTGGTACACGATGATAGCATCATCATTCCGGATATCATTGGTCCATATGATATTTCATTTAAAGGAGCGGACATCGACACGTTTGTTTATTCCGGTGGTGGAGTTTATGTTGCCTGGGAGTATAAAGATTCACTGGATACTTTATCTTCTCCCAATATATCACTGACCACCAAAGCGAATACATTGATTAAAGGTTCAATGGGTCAGGATTCTATCAGGTATCTTTTATCTTTTATTACCCGCAGCGATACCAGTGCAACAGCATTAGATTCTATCCTGGGTGTTAATGAACATCGGCCGGAAACCAGATTTTGTTCTTCATCATTACGGGATAGTGTGGAAATCCTTTCTGTTTATGCACTGGGCCAGTATGCCCCTTTGTATACCGCCGCTCCGGTTTCAGCCCTGATAAAAAACTATTCTGATTCTACGACATACCAGGTTACATTGACGGTAAAGGATCAGGCTACCAATGTGATAAGGTATACGACTATGCAATCCATCAGCCTAGATTCAGACGCAGTAGGATTAATCGAATTTACAACGTGGATCCCTCAACTGCTTGAAACTGATTCCATCATCATTTCTATTCCGGGTCGACCTTTTGAAAATGTATTAAATAATAACAGCAACTACTACATCCAGGTAGTAAATCCTTCCATAGTGTCCTATGATGATGGTACTGCATTAATCTCGAAAGCGGGGACAGACACCTCAGCAGGATATACCTTGAGTCGTCACCTAATGCAAGGTTGTGGTACAATCAATGCAGTGCAGGTTTTTTTAAGCTCCTCAGCAGTAGGTCATTCAGTCTATGGTATTGCTTTGGATTCGAATAGAGTCATTCTGGCCCAGTCATTACCAATTACTCCTGACTCTACCCAGGTGAATCAATATCATAGTTTTTATTTCCCTGATACGGTAAGATTATTAATGAACGAAGTCTATTATATTGGTCTTGGGCAACCAGCGGATACTAACGGGATTTCACCGGTAGGAGTTCAGTGGGAAGGCGGAAAGATCCGGGATAGTGCCTATTTTAGGTATGATATATTAAAAGATAGTCTTTGGCATCAACCAAGTCCGGGAAGATTAATGATCCGGGCGGAATTAGTACCTGGAGTCCCTATACCTCTTATTACGGGTGATAAATTTTTATGCAATGGTACTATGGATACTTTGGTGGCTTCTTCAATTTTGCCTCGATACGCTGATAGTGTCCTGGCTTCAGGTACTCAAAATCCGTTTCGTCAGTATGCTTTAACTGAGGTATTGGGTACACCCAATGTTTATCCCAAATATGGTCAGTTTCCGGGAGCATGGATTAGTACTAATGATGCAGGCAGGGACTATCTCGTCTTACGATTTTCAAAAGCTGATTCTATTAATTTTGTTGACCTTTTTGAAACATTAAATCCGGGAACTCTGGATAGCATATATGCGAAAGATGAAGGCACAAATATGTTTAATTTAGTTTGGTCAGGCACTGCCTTTCCCGCTCCAGCATCAAGTAGAAAAAACCGGATTACATTTAATTTGACTCCTTATAAAGTGTCAGAAATAAGACTGGCATTTAATATGACTGCCGTGCAGGGATTTAGTGCCGTGGATGCTGTTTGTATAGGCAGGATTACTTCTCCCGGGCTTTTCTCCAGTATATTATGGTCCGATGCAAGTACTAATGATACCCTGGTAATCAGTATACCAGGTGTCTACCAACTCACTACGACAGATGCTACGGGTTGTATGGGAAAGGATATCGATACCATTGTGACACCAGTCCCAGTCATTCCTGTTATTATAGCAAATGATACTACGATATGTGCAGGAGATAGCATTAAATTAAAATCAAGTCTCCCTGGAGGTAATATCTGGAGTACTGGTGCCATTACGGATAGTATTTTTGTCAGTACGCCTGGTTATTATTGGGTAATGTATAATGATGGCACTGGCTGTGGGATTACGATAGATTCTATTTTCCTTACTCTGGATACTATTCCATTAGTACAGATTACCGGTGATACTGTGATTTGCCCTGGTGGTTTTACCACTTTACGCGCTGGTAATCATCCAGCTTATTTGTGGTCACCCGGTGAAACTTCAGACACCATTAAAGTTTCAGATCCGGGTATTTATTTTGTTCAGGTGACGGATGGAAATGGTTGTCATGGATATGATTCTGTAATCACGACTCAGGGGTCAAACCCGTCAATGAGTATCACCGGTAATTTGTTATTCTGTCCCAGTGATTCTACTACGCTCTATGCAGGTGCCGGGTTTAACACATACCTCTGGTCAAATAACCTGACTACGGATTCTATTGTTGTTAAAACTGAAGGTGTTTATTCCGTAACAGTGACCGATATACATGGGTGTGCTGCAACCGATCTAGTGATGGTTAATCAGTCAGTTCTGGTGATACCCATCATTAGCGCCAGTGATACTGCGTTTTGCCCGGGTGACAGTATCACTCTTTTCTCTAATCAGAATACCAATAATTTATGGAGTACAGGAGAGACTTCAAGTGAAATTATTGTCAAAGCAAGTGGATCTTATTTTGTAAGGTATGATGATGGTGTCGGATGTGGATTGAATATTTCTGATACTATTATCATTAAAATGGATACTGTTCCTTTAGTACAGATTTTAGGTAATCCTATAATATGTTCCGGAAGCTCTACGAGTTTAAATGCGGGCAGCCATCCGGACTATCTGTGGTCTACTGGAGAAAATTCAGATATAATCATAGTCACTACTGCCGGTATGTATTCCGTAATCGTGACTGACGGCAATGGCTGTAAAGGAACTGATACGTTGACTACTATTATGAGCAGTACACCATCTCCGGTGATTACAGGCAATTTAATGATTTGTCCGGGTGATTCCACCATACTTCACTCCAGCCCAGGCGCGACTTATCTCTGGTCTAATGGATCTACCGCCGACTCTATTATTGTAAAATCGAATGGTATATTCTCAGTAAAAGTCACCAATGCCGATGGATGTGAAGGGACCAGTACAGATGTACAAACTATACTCTTTGAACAAATCAATGCTGTGATTTCCGGTAACGTTGGTTATTGTCCAATGGATTCGGTCTTATTGGATGCAGGTCCCGGATTTACAGATTATCTATGGTCAACCGGAGCGAGCACTCAGACTATTACGGTCAAAACTGTAGCTACGTATTCAGTAAGCGTGACGGATATAAATGGATGTAAAGCAGTTGTAAACAAATCCATTCAGGCTTTTACTTCACCTGTTGCTTTTATATCAGGTACACTTTCGTTTTGTGATGGTGGAAGTACGACCACTTTAGAAGCGGGATTGGGATATAAAAATTATTTGTGGAGTACGGGAGAAACGACACATTCTATAGCAGTGACCAATATCGGTACCTATTCTTTAATGATTACTGACCTTCATGGTTGCATTGACACCACTAGTGCTACCGTCACAGTAGAAGGCACATTGCCCGCTATACCCGGACAAATTTCCGGAGATAGTACAGGTATGTGTAATGTTCCATCTTCCAGTATATATTCTGTACTACCTGTTCCGAATTCGACTTGTTACATTTGGCATGTACCTCATGGTGCCACGATCGTCGGTGGATTTATGATGGATTCCAGTGTGTTTGCTGATGCAATAGAAGTGGTTTTTGATAATACATTTACCGGAGGATATATCGAAGTCAGTGCTCACAATGATTGTGGAGCCAGCCCTACCTGGCAAGGAAGTAGAATTTATGTTTCTGCTGCACCTGGAAGTGTACCCGGGGAGATGACCGGTCTTACATCCGGAGTTTGCAAATTGCAAGGACAGGTTTATTCCATTCCTGCCATAAATAACGCTACCGGATATTTATGGACTGTGCCTTTAGGAGCTACTATTGTTTCCGGACAGGGAACTAACGCTATAACTATCAATTTTGCATCTTCTTACCGCACCGGTGATATTTGTGTCCAGTATAGCACTACCTGTGGTACCAGCCCCTTTGATTGTAAAACCGTAAGTCCGGAACCTGAAATTACAGGCAGTATCGATGGCCCTGCCATCATATGTGCATTATCAAAAAATTTAATTTATTCTGTTCCACTGAGCTTCGGAGCAGATGCCTATTTCTGGACGGTACCAACGGGAGCAACAATCATTTCCGGGCAAGGAACGAATACCATTCATGTTGATTTTAGTACACATTCAGGTATTGTAACTGTTCAGGCAATGAATAATTGCGGCCTTAGTCCATCCCGGTATATTAATGTAACTATTGCAGGATGTAATCAACTTGGCCCGATAAATATTATTTCGAAACAATCAGACATAAAGATCAAAGTATTTCCTAATCCTTCTGAAGGTTTAGTAAATCTGCATATATCTTCAAGTACGTTCAGTTCAACAAGAACTGTATACATCATAGATGCACTTGGTAGGATTGTTTATAACAGGCCTTTACCTGATGAACGTGATTTGAAACAAATACTGGATTTGAGATATCTGGATAAAGGTATGTATGTAGTCCATGTGAGAGATGAAACTAATTTGGTTTCTTCCAAGATTATACTCAGGTGATCTGTATTTAGCTTCCTTTCACTGGATAGCTAGAATATAAATGCATTAAAGTATATAGTCAATCCGGTTAAGGGTTTGCGGATAAACTTATGATTTGTTCAATTGGACCAAGAAGCATTAAAAACTTAGCGTTCTTATCATCTGGTGTATCATTTCCGTACACTATTGGTTCACATATAAAATAAAAATTATGTGTTAAACTAACAATTTCAACCTTTTAATTATTGTTGTAACCATTTGATGCAACCATCAGTATACTATTACGTCATTAATGCGGTAAACTAAAGCCATTGTCATGCTCAAAAATTTTTTCCTGGTAGCCTGGAGAAACCTTCTCTCCAATAAAACCTTTTCTTTGATCAATATTCTTGGCCTTGCACTCGGGCTTGCTTGTAGTCTGGTGATCATGCTATGGCTTAAAGATGAACTGACCAAAGATCGGTTTCATCAATACGATAGCAGATTGTACCGGGTAATGGAAAATCAAATGTATTCAGGTGATATCTCTACCTTCGAATCCACTCCCGGAATATTGGCTGAAAATATTGTTAAGGATATTCCTGAAATACAAATGGCAAGCCAGTTTCTTTGGGAAGAAGAGCCTTTATTCACTGTGGGTAATAAACTCGATAAAGAAAAAGGCAGATATACACAGAAGGATTTTCTAAAAATGTTTTCATTTAAATTATCCAAGGGAGATGCATCAAGTGCTTTGGATCGGGCTGATGGAATAGTAATCTCGCAAAAGCTCGCTGATAAATATTTTCTTGGTGAAGATCCAATTGGTAAAATCATACGAATAGATAATAAAGACAATGTTACAGTGACCGGTATCCTGGCTGAAATACCAGAGAGTTCTTCTATTCGATTTGAATTTCTGATGTCCTGGGAACGCTGGATTAAAGAAAACGACTGGGCTAAAGAATGGGGGAATAACGGACCACGATGCTTTGTATTACTATCCGAACAAGCAGATCCCATTAAAGTCAACGCTAAAATTGAAGATTATATCAAGACAAAAAATAAAGATTCCAATGTCAAACTTTTTCTGCAAAATTTTGGTCAATCCTATTTAAGAGGTCAATGGAAAGCCGGCAAACAGGATGGAGGAAGAATTGAATACGTAAGAATATTTTCTATTGTCGCCATCATCATCCTATTGATTGCCTGTATTAATTTTATGAACCTGGCCACAGCAAGATCCTTAAAACGGGCGAGGGAAGTAGGAGTTCGCAAAGTAGTAGGTGCAAGAAAATTTCAATTAATATTTCAATTTTTCAGCGAGTCCGTATTAGTGAGTTTCATCGCTTTGTTATTTGCAGTTGGTTTAGTTTATTTCTTTCTACCCTCTTTCAATACGGTCACGGGCAAGACGTTGAAAATTCCCTTCGGAGATCCATCTTTTTTAGCAACTATTATTGGACTTAGTCTTGGTACAGGATTGTTTGCGGGTACTTATCCGGCATTTTTTATGTCGGCGATGAAACCCATTACGGTGCTTAAGGGTTTTTTGCGATTTAACCCTTCCGCTGCTTTACTGCGTAGAGGATTGGTCGTATTCCAATTTTCCTTATCCATATTCCTGATTATGGGAATGATCGTTGTGTATCGCCAGATTTCTTTTATAAATAATAAGAACCTTGGATTTGACAAAGAAAATCTTATTTATATACCAATTGAAGGTGATCTTCAAAAAAATTATCAGGTGTTCAAGGAAACATTATTGAAACAAACGGGTATTAAATCAGTAACGAATTGCAGTAACAGTCCTTTACAGGTAGGCAGCTCAACTCAGGGTGTCAGGTGGCCGGGAAAAGATACGACTAAACAAATTTTATTTAGTAACAGTAGTACCACGGTTGATTATATAAAGACATTAGGGATTGAATTGGTTTCTGGCCGGGACTTCGATCCCTCCTATGGTATGGATACAGCCAATTACCTCATCAATGAATCGGCGGCACGCAAGATTGGATATACTGATCCTGTAGGAAAAGAACTTACGATGTGGGGCGATAAAGGTAAAATCATTGGGCTGATGAAAGATTTTCATCATAACTCTTTGCACGTGCCGATTGATCCATTAATCATTCGCATGTTTAAACCAAGCTGGAATTCAGTTTGGGGCCATGTCATTATACGAACCGAAGCCGGTCAGACCAAACAAGCTATTGCCAGTATGGAAAAAGCATATAAACAATTTAATCCCGCATTCCCATTTAAATATTATTTCACAGATGATGAAATAGCTAAAAATTATAAATCAGAGCAAACTGTAGGAAAACTTTCTAAATACTTTGCTTTTCTTGCCATTTTTATTTCATGCCTTGGATTATTCGGTTTAGCAACCTTTACAGCAGAGCAAAGAACCAAAGAAATCGGAATTCGAAAAGTATTAGGAGCGGGAGTAGGAAATCTCGTAGGTATGCTTTCAAAAGATTTTTTAATTCTGGTTGCCATTTCGACATTGATTGCTTTTCCTGTATCCTTTTATTTTCTAAATGGATGGCTTGCAAAGTATCCTTATAGAGAAAATATTCATTGGTGGTATTTTGCTATAGCAGGCACATTGGCTTTATTTATTGCTTTGTTTACTGTAAGTTTTCAAACTATCCGCGCTGCGTTAGCTAACCCGGTCAGAAGTTTAAGATCAGAATGAGAGAGGTATGAGGTATGAGGTATGAGGAATGAGGAATGGGCAATGGGCAATAGGCAATAGGCAATAGGCAATAGGCAAT
>JBDTUE010000060.1:0-19494 GCA_040007895.1 Saprospiraceae bacterium
AGTATGGATTACAGGATAGCTGCACCGGATCATGATTTCATTTATGGATTACCTGAATTAAATCGCAAAAAGATAAAGGCCGGAAGGCATATAGCTAATTGTGGATGTTTTGCCACAGCGATCCAGCTTGCTTTATTGCCATTGGCTAAAGCTAAACTATTGAATAATGAGATTCATGTCAATGCAATTACAGGTAGTACCGGAGCAGGACAGGCACTCAGCGATACCTTACATTTTAGCTGGCGGACGAACAATGTGAGTGTATATAAACCATTTTCACATCAACATGTCCCGGAGATCCGTCAATCGCTGACTCAATTATATCCTGAATTTATTGCGCCCCTACATTTTATCCCGGTTCGGGGCAATTTCACCCGTGGCATCTTTGCTACCATATATACCACCTTGGACCTTGACCTGGATCAGATTAAAAAATTATATACGAGGTATTATTCGGATGAGCCATTCGTAAAAATCTCAGATGAAAATCCAGATCTTAAACAGGTGGTGAACACCAATAAATGTGTCCTATATCTTGAAAAACATCAGGATAAAGTACTGATCATTTCTTCGCTCGATAATTTATTGAAAGGTGCCAGTGGCCAGGCAGTCCAGAATATGAACATTATGTATGGTTGGCCGGAAGATAGTGGCTTGAAGTTAAAGGGAATCGTATATTGATTTCGGATTTCGGATGTTTGATTTCGAAATATTAAACAGATAAATTTTGTACAATCAAAATCCCGAAATCATCAATCCGAAATCCGAAATAGTAGTTCTAGCTTTTTTTAGCTTTTTTCTCAGCTCTTTTTTCCTTTAAAGATTTAGCCGGAGCTTTCTTGGTTTCTTTCTTTGTGTCTTTAGTTTTTGCCATGATGTTATAAATTTTGTGATGGCAAATATATTACAGAAATTTAATATTTGAAAGTCGGGTATGCATTTTTTTGAATAATGAATTAAATTAGCATTACTACAATCTTTAAAATCATGGCTAAAACAGATACACGAATAGATGCTTACATTGACAAAGCAGCAGCATTCGCCCGACCGATTCTCGATCACCTTCGTTCCCTGGTACATGTAGCTTGTCCTGAAGTAGAAGAAACCATGAAATGGAGTTTTCCACATTTTGATTATAAAGGAAATATGATGTGTTCGATGGCTTCTTTCAAACAACATTGTTCATTTGGTTTCTGGAATGCAGCCATCATGAAATCTGCAGAAGGGATTATAGAAACCGGGGATCGTTCCGGTATGGGGCATCTCGGCAAAATAACAACCATGAAAGATCTCCCTTCCGACAAAACTATGATCAAAATGATCAAAGAAGCGTGTAAACTCAATGATGCCGGAATCAAAACACCCCGCATGAAACCACTCAAAACAGATAAAAAAGACCTGGTCATCGTCCCTGAATTAATAAAAGCATTATCCAAAAACAAAACAGCTAAAAAATATTTTGATACCGGTTCCTATTCATTTCAAAAAGAATATAATCAATGGATAGAAGAAGCCAAGTCAGAAGCGACACGGGACAGCAGGATTGTCACCGCCATTGAATGGATCGCAGAAGGCAAAGGAAGAAATTGGAAATATGAAAGGCCAAAAAAATAATTTCAGACCGGCTACAATCAAAATTTTGACTAGTTACTTTATCAGTTTTAAAGCTTCCGCGACTTCGTGTACAGGTAATAAACACATATTATTCTGGCAGACATAAATAGTAGTCGTTCCTTTTTGTAATTTATTTTTTAACAAGGGTAAATGTCCCTCTTTCTTACCTCCGCACCACAAGGAATAAGGAATAAAATGGTTGGTCATTGCCCGGGCAAGATCCTCGTATTGATTCCCTACTATAGCTATTTCATACGGTGGATCCAGCAGGAGCAAAGCATTTTCAAGCCAATAATAATATGAATTAATCACTCCTTCTGTAAATTTATTAGCTACGGTTTTTATCATAATTTCAGCTCTGGCTTTATCATTTGTATTAGCATTATAATCTCCTAAAATCATCAATAATCTGGCCATTGCAGCATTGGAAGAGGGAATTTCCTGATCCTGAATATCGAAGCGTTTGGTGATCAGTGAGGGTTGCTGTTTTGATGTATAGTAAAAAAATGGAATTGTATCTGCGCTGAAATTTACCAACACTTCGTCTTTCAGTTGTTCCGCCCGTTTCAACCAGCGTTCATCAAAAGTGATCTGATATAATTTTACAAATGCTAATCCGGTATGAGCATAGTCTTCCAGAAAACCCATTGAATTGTTTTTATTTTTTTGGAAGATTCTATAGAGTTTATTGTTTTGGTGCATTTTATTCCAAATAAAACCACCTGTAGTTATTGCCTGAGTTTTATATGCTGTCACACCCGTAGCCATATAGGCATCTGCCAATGCCGAAATAGTTAATGCATTCCACGCACAGATAATCTTTTCATCTCTCGCCGGCCTGGTTCGTTTCTGACGGCTTTTCAGTAATCTGGATTTCATAATTGAAAACAGACTATCTGAAAAATCATGCGGATATACTTCTTTGCTATTCGTGCGATGAAAAGAAAGTACATTTTTACCCAACATACTGTATTGAAGATCGGATAAGGCGTTTCCTTCCTCCAGGATATTGAACCATCGGTTGCATTTTTCTATCAGGACCGGATCTGCTAATGCCTCAGCAATTTCATCTTTAGTCCATATATAATATTTCCCTTCCCGTAAAGCCGGATCTTCTTTCGAGTTATCCATAATAGCATCTGCGTCGAACGAAGAATAAAATGCTCCTTCAGGGCTTTTAAGCTGATGGTTTAAAAAATCAATGCAGGAAATCACTGTTTTTTTATATCGTCCATTTTTCGATTCCTGATATGCATGAGCAAAGAGACTAATGAGCTGAGCATTGTCATAGAGCATTTTTTCAAAGTGAGGTACTTTCCACTCTTCATCCAATGAATACCTGCTTATTCCTCCTTCAAGCATATCATAAATACCACCTGTAATGAGGTGATCTAATAGTGTGTAAACAGATTGAATAACCTCAGGTCGTTGATATTTTTTTCCATAGGAGAATAAAAAATCAAATAATGCTGGTAATGGAAATTTAGGTGTTCCCCGGATTCCGCCATGAGGATCATCCAATTGAATCAAAATTCTGTTGACCTGATCATGAATCATTGAATCGTGAATGGAGGCACTGTCGTTATAATGAAAAGTATTGGATTGAATACCATTGGTCAGGTCATTGGCATACGATCTCATTTTATCCGGCTGGTCCCGGTACTGATTTGCAAAATGATTGATCACCTCTATCCATTGAGGTTTTTTCATATAAGTCCCTATATACACAGGGCGGCCATCTGGAAGCGCTATGACATTGAGTGGCCAGCCGCAGCCATCGTGATTGATTAACTGACAGGCAGAAATATAAACCTGATCTATGTCTGGCCTGGTTTCACGATCAACCTTAATGGATACATAAGAGGTGTTCATCATCCGGCTAACCGTAGTATCTGAAAATGATTCAGATTCCATGACATGACACCAATGGCAGGAAGCATATCCTATACTGATGACGAGCAATTTATTTTCTTTGATGGCTTTTTCAAGTGCCGTTTGATTCCAGGGATACCAATCCACCGGATTATGTGCATGTTGTTTTAAATAAGGACTTGTTTCATATCGAAGATGATTCCAGGGTGATTGTGCTGATAATAAGCAGAGGCCAAGTTTCAACCAACATACAATGAATAAAAACACCCGGATCACTGTTCAAAAATAGTCTTTTAAATTCTGTTTGAAGGAAGGCCATAAGTTTTTCATTCATCCTTTGAATTCATTTACTATTTAATGCAACTCTTTCCTAAGCTTGGATTTAAAAACGCTAATTTTACCAGCCGCAATGCTCATAGTTTACAAGTAAGATATGGGCATTAGATATATCATTTGATCATAAGATGATAGTTGTCTCAGATCAACAAATACTGAAAAGAATAAATCAGGAAAAAGAATTGCAGAGTAAATGGACTTACATCAAATCATAAAAAATGGGTATCGTTCATTATTTATTGGACTTACTTTTTTAATACAAAACAGTTTAGCTCAATCCTGGACATCCACTATTCCCGCTACGGGTACGTTCTCTTCTCCAAGGGTTGCTGATCTCAACGGGGACGGAACAGATGATATTGTATTAGGTACGGGAAGGTTAGAATTCCAGGCAACGGATACTGCAGTTATAGCTCTGGATGGCAAGAGTGGCAAAATGCTTTGGTTTGTCCCGGCTACGGATCAGATGTTTGGTTCAGCCATATTTCAGGATATTAACAAAGACGGACATCCCGATGTACTGATCAGTGGTAGATCCAGCGAGCTCATTTTAATTAATGGTTATTCTGGAGCAGTCATCTGGCGATTTGATACTAAATCAAAAAAAAATAAATACAAACGCTGGTTCAATTTTTACAATCCTCAATGGATTCCGGATGAAGATGGTGATGGGTTGATGGATATACTGGTATCTAATGGTGGAGATGTAAAAGTAGCAGCGTATGATCCAAAACGGGCACCCGGGCATCTTCTTATCATGAGTGCTAAAAGCGGGGATGTGCTTCATATTGCAGAGATGCCGGATCATAAAGAAATCTATATGTCGATCACGGCTACTCCGCTACCTGGTAAGTCTGACTATGAAATTATCTATGGAACGGGAGGAGAAACTTTAGGAGGTCATTTATACCGCGGCTTATTATCCCAGGTACGGAATGAAGATCTATCTCCTTCGATTCTGCTCGATAGTACGGTTGAACGGGGATATATAGGACCTGCTGCACGTGCCGATGTGACGGGAGATGGTGTGACGGATATTTTTGTAAATGCTGTAAATGGCCGTTTGCTAGCTTATGATGGCAAGAGTTATAAAAAACTATGGGAAACCAAAAGACCGGATACAGAAACTTATAGTTCGATAGCTATTGGTTTATTTAATGACGATGATATACCTGATTTATTTGCTTCTTATGCCATGGGAAGTTGGCCTAAACTCGACTGGAGTACACAATTCATGTCGGATGGTAAAACCGGTAGAATCGGATTTATCGATTCATTAGGGTTTTATCAAAATGGATCAGGTATAGCTGTTGACTGGGATGGAGACGGCAGAGATGAAGTTTTATTCAGCGTGAATTTTCAGGAAATCAAAAATGGATTTCAAAAATTTTTCTATACGATGCTGGTGCTGATTGATTTTAAGACGAATGAAGTCTCACAGATTGGTGATACCTACGATGGCAATAATATATCTTCTACTCCATGGGCCGGAGATCTCGATCACGATGGCTTTTTGGACATTATTTATCCACATGGTACTAACAACAGACATACCTATACATTCGATGGCTTACAGGTACACCGAATCGCCACAAAAATCCCAATAAAAAAGAAAGTTAAATGGGGTTCATATCAAGGCTCTGACTATACCGGTGTTTATGATTAGTATTTAACTGATATCAGCCCTTGAAATTTTTTTAATACATTATATAATAGTTGGTTTTGTTTGGTTTTCATGTAAATCGTACGACCTTTGGACCATATGACCACAGATCAACTCATCGAATGCGTCCCCAATTTCAGTGAAGGCCGCGATAAGTATACCATTGATTCCATCACACAAAGTATCGAATCGGTCCCCGGAGTGAAAGTGCTTCATGTTGATATGGGATACGATGCCAATCGAACGGTAATCACTTTTGCAGGATTTCCCGATGCCTGCAAAGAAGCTGCTTATCGAAGCATACTTACGGCGACACATCTTATAGACATGACTAAACATCATGGGGCTCATCCGCGAATGGGTGCAGTAGATGTCTTTCCGTTCATTCCACTAAAAAAAGTGTCGATGCAGGAAGCGATCGATTGTTCTGTTGCTGTAGCCAGGAAAGTAGGCAGTGAGTTAAACATACCGGTCTATCTTTATAATCATTCTGCAAAACGCGATGACAGGAAAAATCTTTCGGATGTGAGGACTGGCGAATATGAAGGACTTGCTGAGAAACTTAGTTCACCGGATGGTAAACCAGATTATGGTCCGGTTACCATGAATCAAAAATCAGGTGCTTTGATCATTGGTGCACGAAAAATTCTCGTTGCTTTTAATATCAACCTGAAAACGGAAGATATAGCTATAGCAAAAAAAATTGCTAAAAAACTGAGAGAGAAAAACAATGGCTTAAAAGCGGTACATGCGATCGGCTGGTATATGGCTGAATTTAAATGTGCCCAGGTATCAACTAACCTGGTCGATATTGATGTGACTCCATTACATATTGTATACAAGACGTGTTCAACCATTGCCAAAGAGTTTGGTACGGAGGTGGTCGGCAGCGAATTGGTTGGTCTTGTTCCTGAAAAATGCCTGATAGATGCAGTTGATTATTATATGCCTGATCAGGATTTAACTGATGAAGAAAAAGTCAACGCTTCTATTGATGTCTTAGGATTAAGTTCAGTGAAAACGTTTAATGCTGAAAAACAGGTGATAGAACGCGTTTTGGATTTAGGTTAACCCTGTACGAACCCTATTCCATTTTTCTGTCTACACCAATATTTTCCTAAAATTGAAAACCTAGCCCTACAGAAAATATCTTTTCTTTACTATCATTTTTAATGCCTGACGGATTCTTTTGAGGAAAAATACGACTTAGGCCATGTTCATAGCTTGTGTGTAATGTAAGAAAAGAAACCCTGAAGATGGCTCCGGCTACTAAACCCATCCTGATGGAAGCTAGGTCCTCTTCAAGTACATTACTGTTTTTGTCTATATCGATATTATAAGTACCTGCAATGCCTGCGTGTACACCCAAATCAATAAGTTTACTTCTAACGATATATAATCCTGCCTGGAGGGGTAGTTTAAAACTTTTAATGCTGGTATAATTTCGATAAGGTTTTTTCCAATTTATATCTATTGCATTCAAACTACTGTTCTGGAAGTGTAATCCCGGCATGAAAAATGCGATGCCCTGATGGACTATCACATCAAAACCTATGGTATATCCCTGATGAAACTTATAAACTGAAGAGGACATTTCATCTGTCCAGGTGGACCGGGAAACTGTAGATTTAATATTAAAAGCTACCTGGCCAAAAACAGGTGTGCTGCCTATCAGAAATAAAAATATAATCCGGAACCGGTGTTTAATATACTCCATAATAAATTACCCTTAAACTTCCTACTTTAATAAGAAGTGAATAAGGTAAGCATAAATAATTTAATGAATTCAGGGTCTGCCATTGAGTTAAACTTCATTGTTTAAATTGGGTTAATTTTACACCCTCTAATCAAGAAAATATGTTTCCAGACTTATCGTATATTTTACATGCCATCTTTGGTACTAACCCCGATAATGCATTTTCAATAGTCAAAACATTTGGTTTGTTTTTGACTTTTGCTTTTATCGCCAGTGCATGGGTACTGTATCTGGAGTTTAAACGCAAAGAGGATGAAGGATTATTGAAACCCACTATGGTGATGATGGATCCCGGTGCCAATGCACGACCAATGGATGTATTGATCAATGGTTTATTTGGATTTATCATTGGTTTCAAAGCAATTTATGCATTTCAGCATCTCAACGAAATGAAAGGTGATGCAGTTGCGGTATTGTTGTCCACAAAAGGCAATCTATTAGGTGGACTGGCTGGTGCATTGCTATTAGGTGGGATTAAATATTGGGATTATCTTAAATTTAAAAAAAATCCTTCTTCTCCAAAACAAGTATTGGTCTATCCGCACCATCTTGTACCGGATATTACGGTCGCAGCTGCTATTTCAGGCATATTAGGAGCCAAGATCTTCGCCTTATTTGAAGGGGAACAATCCTGGAGTTCATTCATGCGTGATCCTGTAAAAGCGTTTTTTTCAGGGAGTGGATTGGCGATTTATGGTGGATTGATTATCGCGTTCATTACCGTATTTATTTATGTAAAGAAAAAAGGTATCAATCCTATAATGGCGATGGACATCTGTGCTCCGGCCATGATCATGGGATATGCAGTAGGAAGATTGGGTTGTCAATTTTCAGGAGATGGAGATTGGGGAATATCCAACCTTGCAGCTAAACCCTCCTGGTTTTTTTTACCTCAAAGTTGGTGGTCGTACACCTATCCTCATAATATCCTTAATGAAGGCGTCCCTATCGATGGATGTGTTTATAAACATTGTATGCAACTGGCCGAAGCAGTCTATCCTACTCCCCTTTGGGAAGCTATCCTAGGATTTGTCATTTTTGGCATTCTATGGATGTTGAGAAAACGAATCCGCATTACAGGCATGTTATTTTTTGTTTATTGCATTTTCAACGGAGTTGAACGGTTTTTTATTGAAAAAATCAGGGTAAATGAAAAAATAAATGTTGTTGGATTAAATATGACGCAAGCCGAGATCATTTCGTTATTGGTATTGATTACTGGTATTGTAGGTTGTCTGGTTCTATGGAGAAAACATCAAACCAGCACAAGCTAACGCTTTCATTCTTTCATTATTTTCATTTTTTCATTCCCTCATTATTTAACCCGTTGAACCCTGTAGAAGAATATAGATCCTGGTGTAAAGAGAAAGAAGGTTCTTTACCCTTATTTTTAAGACCCTGGTATTTAGATGCTGTATGCCTCCCTGAACAATGGAACATTTGCCTGGCAAAAAATAAAGATTACAAGATCACCGGTGCCATGCCCTATTACCGGTTTAAAAAGAAAAACATTG
This sequence comes from Saprospiraceae bacterium, assembly GCA_040007895.1. GTDB lineage: Bacteria > Bacteroidota > Bacteroidia > Chitinophagales > Saprospiraceae > JADJLQ01. The sequence continues at coordinate 8,756 of JBDTUE010000060.1, forward strand.
ATGTCATCGGCATGCCTTTCCTTACGCCGTATATGGGTATTCAATTTCAATATCCGGGAAAACAAAAACTGAATAGCAGCTATGATTTTGAAAAAGACGTCATAGATCAGATCACTGCACAACTTCCGCAGGTTACCTACTTACAACAAAAGTTTTATCCAACATTTACGTACGGTTTACCTTTTTATTGGAAAAATTATCGTCTTGATTGGCGATATACGTATCATCTCTCTTTACTTCAAGATGAATCATCCATTTGGGAACTTATGGAAGGATCTGCCCGTACACAATTACAGAAAACTTTAAAACTCGTTTCGGTTGAAAAAAGTGAGGATACTAAAACCATGTATGACCTGGTCACCCTTACATTCAGCAAACAAAACAAACGAATGCCTTATAGCCTTGAACAATTCCAGCGATTATATAAAGCTGTCAAAGCACATAATGCAGGAGATATTTACCTGGCCAAAACGAATTCGGATCAATCCGCTGTAGCAGGTATGTTTATGGTCAAAGATCGACATGCGGTATATAACCTTGTTTTAGGCCGTGATCATACTAAAGATCCGGGAGGGAGTATCCACGGTATTTTATGGACTTGTATCCAGGATCATATTGGCAAACATGATATTTTTGATTTTGAAGGATCTATGCTCGAAGGACCGGAACGGATGTTTAGGTCTTTCGGAAGTACCAGGGTGCCTGTATTGCAAATCACAAAATACAGAAACAGGGTATGGAAGGCGATGTTGGCAATAGTTGGATATTAAACAATTCAAGAGTATCATCTTTAACTTATCATCTATTCAATCATTCTTCAAATAAAAATGAATTTTACCAAAGAATTATTCGCACGTGCAGAATCAAAATGTGAATTATGCAACGATACTACAGACCTCCAGGCATATACAGTACCACCCAGATCAGGCTCGAGTATCGATCATCATATAGTAGTATGTCATACCTGTAAAACTCAACTAGATTCATCTGAGCTTATTGATCCCAATCATTGGCGATGCCTGAATGAAAGTATCTGGAGCATAGTACCTGCGGTACAAGTTGTTTCTTATCGTATGCTGAAAAAATTGGACGGTCAGAGCTGGGCAAGAGATTTATTAAATATGATTGAATTGGAAACTTCAGTGATTGAATGGGCAGAAGATACCGACATGGGTGTCGCAGAGGCTGTGCATAAGGATTCTAATGGTACTGTTCTCTTACAAGGTGATACCGTAGTACTGATCCAGGATTTAAATGTAAAAGGAGCAAATTTTATTGCTAAGCGGGGCACCACCATTAAACGAATTACACTGGTACATGAAAATCCCGAACATATTGAAGGTAAAGTAAATGATCAACATATCGTGATCCTTACCAAATACGTAAAGAAGTCAAACTAAAACGCTCATCGCACCTCCGCATGGTCTGTTTTACATAGTCTATTCTTAAATTTGACTGAAGTATCATTTAATGACAATAACACCAGTAATCCGTCGTGAAATCGACCAATATTGATTAAGGTTGCAAAACATTTTTTAACTCATGTTGAAAAACAAGCAAATCATTTCCGACATTCCTTTGTTTCTCACGGTTGGATTAGCGATATACGTACCATCTTTCTTTACTTCAAGATGAATCATCTATTTGGGAACTTATGGAAGGCTTTGCCCTTACGCAATTACAGAAAACCTTAAAACTCGTGTCGGTTGAAAAAAAGTGTGGATACTAAAACCATGTATGACCTCGTCACCTGTACATTCAGTAAACAAAAAAAAAATGCTGTTTTAGGTTTACGGGATTATAGCTGTCTGCCCACCCAATAGTTTCCAACCACTCTGCCGTTTAATCAACACTCCTGACTCCACCATTTTTACTTTAGATACCTCTCCGGATGTATCTGTCATATTTGAATTAAGCTGACCTGTATAGATGACATGCTCCTGGTCTAATACTATAAGATGCAGACTATCCCAGCTATTATCCACTGATTTAAATTTGACAGCATTATGTTCAATCATTGTCCTTATTGTATCATATCCGTAAGCTACCGTAGCACCCGGAGGCACCCAGTAAAATTCTGCGGAAGAATCGAGATAACGAAACTCTGTGTTCAATCCATATTGCTTAACATCCTGGAAATAAGCAACCATGGTTTGTCTGATATCTTGCTCGATCCGGCTTTTTTCCTGGATGGACATCACCCGGTCATTCGTAGTGCATCCATGGAATATGACTAAAAGAAATAAATAAGGTAAACAGTTGAGTTTCATAATCGTTTTATTAAGGATGATGACTTCGGAAAAGTCCTTTTAAATTTAATAAAAAACTAAATTAATTGTGTTTTTCTAAATTGGAAGATTCATGCAATCTTCCTTAATCACACCGGTAGATTCCATTATTTTTTTTTTTAAAACATTTTCCATAGTACATCAGAAGTACGATCTCCTATCCATTGCGTGCCCTAAAAAAACATAAATACATAGAAATATATCTATCTTTGCATCCAAATTGATCGTATGCTTCTTTCAAAGCGAGTGAAAAAATATAACCTGGAATACGCCGCCAATATGCTCAAGGTCATAGCTCATCCTGTACGGCTTAATATCATTGATCTTTTGCTCCGGCAGAGGCGATTGACCGTCTTGGATATCCAGACAGCGTTGGACCTGGATCAGGCTATTGCCTCACAACATCTCATTCTTATGAAGGACAAAGGAGTGTTGATGGCAGAAAAGGTAGGACGCAACAGGTTTTTTTCATTGGTATATCCCAATATGAAACAGATCATCAAATGCCTCGAGGATTGTTGCAATAATAAAATCACCAGTTAATCAGCTCTATCCAGTATGAGTCCAGAGACCATCTTATTTGCAGTATTGACCGGACTACTCCTGGGTTTGATTGGAGGAGGTGGTTCCATCCTGACGGTCCCGGTCCTGGTTTACGCGATAGGTATTGCTCCGGTGATGGCCACAGCATATTCTTTATTTATCATCGGTACTACCTCTATGCTCGGGGTATTCAGATTGAACAAACTTGGATCCATAGATTATAAAACGGCTTTGATCTTTGGTGGGCCATCGATTTTGGCTGTATTTGTCGCCCGCAGATATATCCTTCCTGCTATCCATGATCCTGTCTTTCACCTGGGCACACATACCATATCTAAAGGCGGTTTTATCATGTGCCTGTTTGCTTTGTTAATGTTTATAGCAGCGGTTTCAATGATATTCCCAATCAAACCAATAAGTCAGGCGGGGCAAAAAAAATCTACTTTGATCATGCTCTCAGAAGGTATGTTCATTGGTTTATTTACCGGTATGGTTGGAGCGGGAGGAGGATTTCTCATCATTCCTTCGCTGGTGATACTCCGGAACCTGGGTATGAAAATAGCGGTTGGTACTTCCTTATTCATCATTGCCATTAATTCCTTCATCGGGGTGATCAGCAATATAAACGTATTAGCCGATTTTGATTGGTCCCTTATCCTATCCTTCACCACCTTTGCTGTCACGGGAATGTTTGTAGGTATAGAACTATCTAAAGTAGTATCAGCCACTAAATTAAAAACAGTTTTCGGATGGTTTACCCTACTTATTGGTATTCTCATCATCATGAAAGAAATTTATCTCAATCACATTTAACACTAAACAATATGAATATCGAACAAATCTATACCGGTTGTCTTGCACAAGGTGCTTATTATATCACCAGTCAGGGTCAAGCTGCCATCATAGATCCATTGCGTGAAATCAAACCTTACCTTTCTCGACTTCAAAAAGACAATTGTACACTCAAATATATTTTCGAAACACATTTTCATGCCGATTTTGTTTCGGGGCATATTGATCTGAGTAAAAGTACCGGTGCGCCTATCGTCTATGGTCCTGATGCAGCTTGTGAGTTTGATTGCATTTCCGCCGCTGACGGTCAGGAATTTAAAATAGGCGACATCACGATCAAAGTCTTACATACTCCGGGACATACGCTTGAAAGTACTACCTATTTATTAAAAGATGAAGCCGGTAAAGACTATTGTATTTTTTCCGGTGATACCTTATTCCTTGGTGATGTAGGCCGTCCCGATCTGGCCCAAAAGGCAGCACATATGACTCAGGAAGAACTTGCCGGACTTCTATATGAAAGTTTACAAACTAAGATTCTGCCTTTAGCCGACGACGTCATCGTATATCCTGCTCATGGTGCAGGCAGTGCATGTGGTAAAAATATGATGAAACAAACTATCGATACACTGGGCAATCAAAAGAAAGTCAATTATGCATTAAATCAGCCGAATAAAGAAGCTTTTATAAAAGCGGTCACTGAAGGACTCCTGCCTCCCCCGGCTTATTTCCCACAAAATGTCTCGATGAATAAAAAAGGTTATAGATCTTTTGAAGAGGTGTTGAACCAAGGTATGACTGCGTTGGCCCCGGATGAATTTGAAAGAATGGCTGATGATCACGGAGCTATTTTATTGGATACCCGCCGAGCAAACGATTTTATTCAGGCTTTTATTCCACAATCTATCAATATCGGGCTAAAAGGAGATTTTGCTCCCTGGGTTGGCGCTTTAATGGAAGATGTTAATCAACCAATATTATTAATCACTATCAATGGAGAAGAAGCGGAGACTGTAACACGACTGAGCAGGGTTGGTTTTGATCATGTCATCGGTCATCTTAAGGGAGGAATCGAAGCCTGGATAAAGGCCGGAAAGGAAGTTGACAGTATCACCAGGGTTCAGGTCGACGAACTTAAAAATACTATGAATGCCCCGGACAGTCATATCATTGATATCCGGAGAGAAAGTGAATTTGAAGAAGGACATGTCAGAGGGGCTAAAAATTTACCTTTGTCCAATATCAACGACTGGATCATGGACATCAATCCTAAAGATCATTATTTTATTCATTGCAGAGGTGGGTATCGGAGTATGATTGCAGCATCTATCTTACAAGCCAGGGGTTATAGAAATTTTAGCGAAATCGAAGGAGGTATCGATGCCATGCAACAGGTGATGCCCATTGAATACAATTGAACTTTATACTCTTTAAACAAAAACAGATCGTATGCTTAATTTTTTAAAAAGTTTATTCAAACCAAAGGCCACTCCTGAATCATTAAATTCCATTTTAGCTCAAGGAGCTCTACTCGTGGATGTTCGTAATCCCGATGAATTAAAAAGTGGACATGTACCCGGTGCTATTAATATCCCATTAAATCAGGTTGCCAATAATCTCGATACCTTTAAAAATCAAAAACATATTATCGTGTATTGCAAATCCGGTAGCAGAGCTGCCGCTGCACAAAGCATTCTTCAATCTAATGGAATTAAAAATGTTACGAATGGTGGAAGCTGGAAACAAGTCAATGAAGCAATACAATCCATTTGATTCTCTGAGACGTTCATTCTAAATCTATTTCATTAAACTTGTATATTCAAAAAATCAATTTCCGACAACATGAATTTTTTACATGCTCTTAGTAATCCCTGGCCATGGTATATCGCAGGTCCCATCATCGGGCTTATGGTGCCTTTGTTGTTAATTCTGGGCAATAAATCTTTTGGAATCAGTTCATCATTAAGGCATATCTGCGCTGTATGTTTCCCTGCTAATATTCCCTTTTTTAAATATGATTGGAAAAAAGAATTATGGAATCTGTTTATGGCAGGTGGCGTCATCATTGGTGGTTTTATTGCAGCATACTTTTTAAAAAATCCTGCACCTATGAAGATCAATCTAGACCTGGCGATAGAGTTAAACTCTTATGGTATTGTACCGACCTCCGCCTTGATCCCTGAGACTATATTCAACTGGGGTTCCTTGTTTACCATGAAAGGATTCTTAATGATGATCGTAGGTGGATTTTTTGTTGGCTTCGGAACCCGCTATGCAGGAGGATGCACGAGTGGTCATTCTATCATGGGCCTTTCTACACTGCAATGGCCATCCCTCATAGCTACCATATGTTTTATGCTGGGTGGTTTCATCATGGCCAATCTTATTTTACCTCATATTTTAAGCTTGTAGAAGAATGGAAACAATAACGTTTAAGTCAGCTCAGGAATCAAAAGAAGAAAACCTGGACAATGAAGTACGATCCCTGGATACAATTAGTATTAATGAAAGTGATGTTAAGACACCTTGGTGGGATGATCTTAAGTTTATTCCCGTAGGCATCGTATTCGGAATCATTTTAGTGAAATCGGAAGTGATTAGTTGGTACAGGATCCAGGAGATGTTTCGTCTACAATCCTTTCATATGTATGGCGTCATAGGCAGTGCAGTATTTGTTGGAGTCATATCCGTTTTGCTTATAAAAAAATTAAAGATAAAAACCATCTATGGTGAAAAGATAGAGTTTCATCCGAGGCCATTCAGTAAAGGCAATATCGCCGGTGGTTTATTATTTGGATTTGGATGGGCTATGACCGGAGCTTGCCCCGGACCATTATATGCACAAATAGGATCTGGCGGCACAGTAACTATTATTACCTTATTGAGTGCTGTCGCTGGTACCTGGGTATATGGATTGATTAGGGATAAAATTCCACATTAAATAGATGTATCTGATTTACAAAATCTACCCGATTTGCCGCGTCTACCGATTTGCCAAATCTTCCGGATTTGGTAAATCTATAAAACTAATATCGACAAGATGATGAAGTATTGGGAGACTATAATCAATGGTTACACAGGATATGCCAATTACTTAATCAATGAAATACTCCATCCTTCGTGGCATAATTATTTTTATTGGTTGATCGGGATCTCTTTGTTTTTCTGGATTCTCGAGATCGCATTCCCCTGGAGAAAAAATCAGGGCGTCATCCGCAAAGATTTCTGGCTGGATGTTTTTTATATGTTTTTTAATTTCTTTTTGTTTTCCCTGATTGGTTACAATGCTTTATCTAATGTATTCAGCGAAGCATTTAATGATTTGATTTATGCCATATTTGGCTGGAAAAACCTGGTTGCTATCAACGTTCATGCTTTACCCGCCTGGGCTCAGCTCGGTATTTTGTTTGTATTGCGTGATTTTATTCAGTGGAATGTACACCGGTTATTGCACAGGTCGCCGTGGTTGTGGCAGTTCCACAAAGTGCATCATAGTGTAGAGGAAATGGGTTTCGCAGCACATCTTCGTTTTCATTGGATGGAGACGATTGTCTACCGTACTATCGAATACATACCATTGGGCATGATTGGTTTTGGTATCCAGGATTTTATTCTTGTTTATCTGTTCACCCTGGCAGTAGGTCATTTTAATCATTCAAATCTTCGGGTACCTTTAGGCCCGCTTAAATATATTTTTAATAATCCACAAATGCATATCTGGCATCATGCTGAGCACATTCCGAAACCTTATGGTGTAAACTTTGGAATCACGTTGTCCATCTGGGATTATATCTTCGGCACAGATTATATTCCTCGTAATGGTCGCGATGAAACGCTGGGCTTTCCAAATCTTCAACAATTTCCAAAAACATTTTATCAACAATTTATTTATCCATTTTTCAAAACAAACTAATATGAAATATCAGCTATCGCTAATAATGATTTTTTTACTGTTGGTAGGGATTCAAGAATCATCCGCTCAAATAAAAATGAATGCCAACCAATTCGATTCATTACTTACTAAAAACAAGTCTGTTCAATTGATCGATGTCCGTACTCCCGGTGAGGTCTCATCCGGGTATATCAAAGGATCCGTAAACATTGATTATAGCGATCCTGAATTTATTAAAAAGATGAGTGCGCTGGATAAGACTAAACCAGTAGCAGTATATTGTGCAGCCGGGGGCCGAAGTGGAAGGTCTGCTTCAAAATTAAAAGAATTAGGTTTTACTCAAATCTATGATTTAACTACCGGGATGACAGGATGGAAAGCCACAAATAAACCGGTCGAAACTGGTGGCAAACATTGATTTAAAAACATGGATTGGCTGTTATTATCTTTTGCACTGCTTTTCTTTATCATATTGTGGTATTGCAATGGATTATTCTCCAAAATAGTTTCCTCTATCCGAAGTGATCATAGCCAGACTTTTATTACCTGGGGTGGCAAATTTTTTCTTCTCAAAATCGGAATGATATTGATTTCATTGGTATTGCTTGGACTGATGTCTTATATGCTCTGGGATTATAAACAACAAGAGAAATCAAACATCCTGTTGACTAAAAATATAATCCGAAGTGCATATGACACTACTAAAGTTTGGCAGGCTCCCGATCTTCAATATCTCAATGATGATAAAAATAGAGATCTTATACTCTATGGCCGTCAACTGATCTCTAATACCTCAGAGTTTCTAGGTCCTAAAGGAATCGTAAAACATATGTCTAATGGAATGAATTGTCAGAATTGTCACCTCGATGCAGGCACCAAACCATTTGGCAATAATTATTCAGCAGTAAGTGCTACCTATCCAAGATTTAGAGCACGATCAGGAACTGAAGAAACAATCGCTAAACGGATTAACGATTGTTTTCAACGAAGTCTGAACGGAGATTCATTGTTGCTTCAAAGCAAAGAGATGAAAGCAATGACTGCTTATATTCAATGGGTCGGACAAGCTGTGCCAAAAAATAAAATGCCGTTGGGCGTAGGTCTGTATAAAATTAAACCATTGAAACGTGCTGCCGATCCCCTTCAAGGCCAATTCGTCTACGCTCAAAAATGTATGAGCTGTCATGGACCAACGGGAAAAGGACTTCCAAAACCTGAAAATAAAATTGAAACTTATCCTCCGCTTTGGGGTGATCACAGTTACAATGAAGCTGCAGGTTTATACAGGATATCCTCCTTTGCGGGTTTCGTCAAAGCAAATATGCCTTTCGGTGCCAGTTCAGATAATCCTCAATTGACTGATGAAGAAGCCTGGGACGTAGCTGCCTTTGTCAATTCACAGCCCAGGCCTAAACATAAATTTTTAAATATAGATTGGCCGGTAATTTCAAAAAAACCATACGACCATCCATTTGGTCCGTTTGCTGATTCATTTCCCGAGCTTCAACATAAGTATGGTCCGTATCAACCTATCGTGGATTGGCAAAATAAAAAATCCAAATGAGTGATCGCAGAAAGTTTTTAAAATCAATTGCTATGGGCGGAATAGGAATATCCTTGCCTGATCCATTAAAAAATAATCATAATACCATTACGCAAGATAATTTCATTGAATCCACTTCTACATCTAAGCCCGGGAAGATAACTTTATTACAAACCACCGATGTGCATTGCCAGATTCATCCGCACGATGAATTGTTTTGGGAAAACGAACAAATGGTTTTTAGAAAAACAGCTGGTTATACTCATTTAGCCACTCTATTTAAGTCGTATAGAAAATCCAATCCCAATACATTCATAGTGGATACAGGAGATATGTTCCAGGGAAGTATGTTGTCCATCAAGACACGAGGGGGTGCATTTATTGATATTTTGAACCAATTGGGTTATGATCTCTATCTACCGGGCAATTGGGAAGTAGTATATCATAAAGAAAGGATGCAGGAACTATTAGGTGGACTCGACGCCCCTAAGGTCTGTGCTAATATGTATCACGACATGGGCAATGGACAGAAAGGAGAACTGATATTCCCTGCTTATTATACCATTGTAAAAGAAGGTGTCAAAATTGGTTTTCTTGGCTATACGGATCATCTAGTGCCTATTCGACAATCTCCATTATATAGCAAAGGCATTGTATATACCAAACCGGAAGAAAATTTAAAATACTATGTAGAGGTATTAAAAAAACAAGAACAGTGTGACTATATCATTATCCTTGCTCATATCGGCCTCTCCCAACAAATCTATTTAGCCAATCTTCCAGCGTGTGAAGGAGTGAATTATATATTCGGTGGTGATACGCATGAGCGGGTTCGAAAACCCATTCAATGTACCTATGCCAAAGTAGTAGAACCAGGTGCATTCGGATCCTTTGTTGGAAAACTTGAACTTACTGTCCAGGATGGAAAGATCATTGATGAACAGTATGAATTACTTGAAGTCAAACCTGATCGTTATAAGGCGGATAAAGAAATGGATCATTTGATTTCAACATTGGAACAAGATTACATACAATCCATCAATACGATTCATGGTTATTCCAAAGTTCCATTGTACCGGTATTTCGTAGTAGAAAATACTATTGATACCATGATCATCGATGCATTGATGTGGCGGGCTAAGACAGATATTGTATTATCCAATGGATTTCGTTTTTGTCCTCCCCGTACTGCAGATCATACAGGCATGACTCCGATCACCGAAGGTTTCATAGTAGATATGTTGCCCGTAGATGCGCCGGTGCGATCAGGAATTGTGACCGGTCAACAAATTAAAGATTGGCTTGAAAAAGAATTGCAAAATGTATTTGCCAAAGATGCATCCAAACGATTCGGTGGCTGGGTAGTCAAGATGAAAGGTATGTCCATTGAATTTAAAGCACATGAAGATGTAAATAAAAGAGTGCAAAAAATTGAAGTGAACGGTCAACCTATTGATTTATCCAAAGAATACAGTGTGACGGCTTGCGAACGGGAAGGAGATCCTGAAGATACTTTATGCAGAATCACCCATGTAAAAAATCCACATAATCTTGATTTCACTTTACATCAACTTATGAGAGATTATGTACATTCCTTTAGTCCTGTTAATCCTGTTCCACATCATAATGTAGTGGTGTTAGATGCACCGCAGACTTTATTGTCCCAGGTATTTGGCGTGGA
>JBDTUE010000061.1:0-19175 GCA_040007895.1 Saprospiraceae bacterium
TGGGTAGGGAGAGAGGATTGAGTGAGGGGTTTATTAGTCATTATTTGAGTGCGGTACATCAGGAGTCGATAGCACGACAGTCGCGGGTGAAGGATGATGATAATGGATGATGAGTTTATGGGTTTATAAGATTATAGGTTTATACGATTATATATTTCTGATGTTAGTTTTTGTGAAAATTTACCCCCTTACTTTTCTGTGAAAATCTGTTCCGCCGAGAGGGAACTTTTTAGAAATAATCCTGTCATTTATTTTATTTTTATTAGAATAATTCCAATAAATGATCATCTGAATTCTTAACTATAGATGTACGGTTTGTATGACACTGATATAAAACAGATGATGGATCTAATTCATCGTACTCCGGAAGTGGAAGAAGTTTACTTTAGAACATATTTAGGTACTATCAGTATCAAAATTTGATAAATTATAAACTCCATTTTACGACGCTGAATGCGCGTTAGACCTTCGATTAACCGATCCACAGAAGACCTAAAACTGTCAATTATTTCAAGTTTTATCGGAATATTTCCGATAAATACTTTATAATTTTACATATGAATGTCAAATTTTTAGCTATATTTCGGAAAATTTCCGATAATCAGGTAAAAATATTACATCAAATATGGAGTTTAGGGAAGCGATACAAGCCTATGCCGAACAACCTATAACCAAACAAATTTTGTTCAACCTGCTTAAGGAATATAAAAGGCCGTATGACAAGATCAATGAACTGGTGAAACAGGGTGTTTTGGTAACTGTAAAAAGGGGTATTTATGTCACAGGGCCAAACCAGCACATGGCTAAGCCCGAACCTTTCCTCCTGGCAAACCATATTCTGGGGCCAAGCTATGTTTCGCTGGACTCCGCACTTTCATATTGGGGTTTGATTCCGGAAAGAGTTTACGAGATCAGTTCTATGACAACCCAAGGCAGTAAAATATATAAGACACCAGTTGGAGTCTTCAGTTATATCCATACACCTTTACCCTATTATTCCTTTGGTATAAAGCAATTGGAACTGACAAAAAAACAATTCGTATTAATTGCAACACCTGAAAAAGCTTTATGTGATAAGATCATCACCACATCGGGGATTTTACTTCGGAGTGTCAGACAGGTTAAGGAGTTATTGACAGATGATCTCAGAATGGAAGAGAGCGCGTTGCGTCAATTAAATGTGAATGAGATCAACAGCTGGGTGATTGATGCACCGAAAAAAACCAGTCTTAACATGTTGATAAAAACATTGAAAGTGATATGATAAAAGAATGGCTTGAAAATCCGTGCTCGTGATAGTCATCATTGGCAAGAAGAAAACATCACTAAAGAACAATTTATAACATTGCTGAAAGATAAAATTGCAAGTGTTTCATTCAACAGATTCCGTGAAGACATTGTACGATTTATTCGTGATGACAAAGTAATCGATATCTGGTCAGCTGAATATTTTAATGATTTAATTGAAAAAATAAAATTCATATAAAAAAGTAAAAGCTTATATACTCAAGTGTGAAAGTGGCTATTGTTCAGGAGCCGGAAGAGCCTTATGCCTGGTGATTTACCCTTTGCTTTTCTTTAAACAAAAATAAGAGGCAGCTCTTAACTCCAAAACATTATCGGAAGTGCATACCTTGCTCACGAGCAATAATTTGCAACCTTCTTATCAGGGGAAGTTTAGAAAGTTATTAAACTATTCTTTTAGGTTTGAACGAAATATCTAACAGTTCTGATACAGGAAGGTAGTGGTAATAATATATATAAATATGTGATAAATAGCAAGTTAACTAATAAATTTACAATATACTGCAAATTAGAAGTTAAATTCCTAATTTGCAAGAGTGATTTCGAGAATACTAAGTGATAAAATAAAGGCTTCATCTCAAAAGATGCCAGTGGTAGCTGTAACAGGACCCAGGCAAAGTGGTAAATCAACTCTTATCCGTCAGGTCTTTCCGGAGTATACGTATTCAAATCTTGAAGACCTGGAGACACGGAGATTTGCAACCGAAGATCCAAAAGGCTTTTTATTGCAATTGGGGTCTAATGCCATATTGGATGAAATACAGCATGTGCCGGATTTGCTCTCTTACATTCAGGTCAATGTTGACAACGAAAACAGAGCCGGCACGTATATTATATCCGGTTCACAAAACCTTCAACTGATGGCTGGCATTTCACAAAGCCTGGCAGGACGGGTAGCTATATTCAATTTGCTTCCTTTTTCTCTGGAAGAAATCCAGGATACTCCCTTTGCACTCACCACCTATGAAGATTATATTATCACTGGTTTTTATCCGCGTATTTATGATCAGAAACTTGATCCGGGAGATTGGTTGAAAGATTATATCCAAACTTATGTGGAAAGAGATCTCAGACAAGTGATCAATGTAAATAATCTTGCGGCCTTCAGACAATTTTTGGAAATCTGTGCGGGACGAATCGGACAGTTAGTCAATTTCTCCACCATAGGGAATATGATTGGCGTGTCCTATCAAACCATAAAAAGTTGGCTAAGTATATTGCAAACCAGTTTTATTATACATCTCGTCCAACCTTTCCAAAGAAATTACAATAAACGAATCGTTAAGACTCCCAAACTTTATTTTTATGATACCGGGCTTGCATGTGCATTGCTGAATCTGAGAAAGGTTGAAGATCTTAACCAACATTTTGCAAAAGGCGCTTTGTTTGAAAATTTTGTAATCAACGAGATACTTAAAAATCATTACAACCGCAATCTTCATCCCGGACACTCTTTCTGGCAAGCTTCCGGCAGTCATGAAATTGATTTAATTCTGGATAAAGGCGGACATCTGTATCCTATAGAAATAAAATCCGGCCGAACGATTAATACCCGATTTTTTGAAAGCCTTATTTATTTTCAATCCTTGTCAGGAGCCAAACCGGAAGAAAGTTTTATCGTCTATGGTGGGGATGACATTCAGTTGCGTAGTATAGTACAGGTATTGAGTTGGAGAAATATTAATCGGATACCGGTGTAAGGGCAGGAGTGTTAAGGATTAATATTTGCTATCCCTTTCCTCCTCTTCTTCCCTACCGCAAACATCCCTGCCGTATACTTATCATATAGCTCAAACTAAAACTCGATCCGATTCGTCTCATTGTCAAAGGGCCTGTGGGTAGCATCACTCGCTATAACTTCGTCGGTTTAATTGTCTTTAAAATTGATAGATCTAATAGACAGTAATACCATTAGTTATGAAATTTTAAAGCAAAATGCTATTTGATATAGCAAAATAGGCTTGTTTTTGCTATATCAAATAGCATAAATAATGGAATTCCTTTTGTAACAGTCAAGACAAGTGATTGCATTCGGCAAAACAGAATTTGTCCGGGATATTATGCAGTCGATTGATTTGAACGCCAGGTTGATCCTAAAAACACTAATCTCATGCATGCTTTGTCACCCACAGGTGTTGAGAAAGGACATCTTCGCGAAACTTTTGTATTGACACATTTGCAAAACTGGATTCAATCCAACCACCTTGATCGTGTAGCGATTCAATATCCGGATGAGGGAGATTTTAGTGTAGTTGGTTTGGAGCCTGGCGCTTTTGTACTTGAGGTTGGCGGTGCAGGAAAATCAAGAGCGCAGTTGAAAAACGTGGCAAGAGGTATAATCGTGCGGGATAATATTGAATTTGGCGGAGAGGGTGTGGTGCCGCTATGGTTGTTTGGGTTTTTGTTGGCCTAAGGAATGGTTTTAATCTACGGGTTGAAATTTTATGAAGATGGTTATTTAGCAAAGTGAGGCTATCTGCTCTAAGAATTGCTTTCGGAAATAATCCTTTGCCTGTTGGTATGCCTTATCCAGAATATGCCCTTTGCTCTTGTGTTCAATAAGGATCATGCCTTTCCACAGGAGATCGATATACCCGGATTTGTTGTCCAGTTTCCGGACTTGTTGCTCGAACGTCGCTACCCGTCTGCGGCTGATATCGAAGATGTGGAAGAAGCCATCCCAGAAGGACTTGGCTTCGGCGTCTTCGCTGGTTTCATGCTCCCATTCTTTGGTGAAGGCGACGGCGCGAACTTTGACTTCATTCCATGAAAGGGGCATGTGATGTACGATTTACGAAGTACGAGGGACGAAATACGAGGGACGAGGTACGAGGTATGATTTACGAAGTACGAGGGACGAAATACGAGGTACGAGGTATGATTTACGAAGTACGAGGGACGAAATACAAGGTACGAGGTATGATTTACGAACAACAAGGTACGAGGTACAATATTAGTTATGGAGCATTTTGAGCTGGTGGAGATTGAATGGTAACTTAAACTATGATTTTTTATAGTTTAAGATAATGGCGTTGGTTAAACTATGGAAATATTTAAGGCTACTGCAAATAGTATCATTAAGGACTTTCAGCGACTGGAGATTCTAACTGAAACTACAGGTTTCAAGCGAAACCAGATTTTTGTTTTTGAAGAGTTTTAGATTTGTTTAGAAAATGATTTCTGAAAATTGACCAATTAGTCAGGATTTCTATGATCAAAATATTAATCACAAAAATTGAATTGCACAAATTTAGCAATACGACGAATGGGTGATTTGTTAAAAAGATCGAACAGGACGGAAATAAATATTTCCTGAGTTTTTGAAAAAATTTGACTGCGAACCATCATAAAAGCTCTGGCACCATGCCTTGTCAATATCAAATTCACTTGATGAAAATAATAGATGATTGGCAAAACCACCTATAATATATCTGTTTAGATAAATTTTGTATAATTCATCTTTACTTGGTAAATACCAATCATTGAATTGTCCAATCACTAAATCTGCGCATACCATCGCTGCTATCCCTGATGTGGCACACCCAGTTATAATATCTAACGTGTTTTGGGAGCCTGTTCCAAGGGATGTACCATCAGCTCCAGGAATAAGCGATCCCTGACAACCCCATATCCCATTAAAATCCTCGATAGTGACAATTAATCCATGCTGTTCATTTGAAAAATATCCAGGATCTCCAGGTTGTAAAAGATAGGCAATAATACCACCTTGATAGCTTTGTCCAAGGCATAAGGGACCATTAATATTCATCCAAAATGTTCCATTAAATACCTGTGTTTCACCATAGGTTCCACAATTTGAACACCAGATCATTAATCCAGCAGCCGGACTTACAATTGCATCCCGCTGTGTATTTGTCATCCGAGGCGGCAAAAATCCTTTAGTAGTGGAACTGACTTCTAAAGCTGCTGAATTATTGGGAGAAGCTGTTCCGATGCCCACTCTTACTGCATCGATACCAGTACCTCCCAGTACTAAGCTATTACTGGCACTTACTTTTGCATTATATCCAATGGCAGTTGCGTTTGTAAGATTTCCACCTATGACATCAGATTCTTTTCCCAATAAAGTATTTTTATTTCCGGTAGTATTAGAATATCCTGATTGATTTCCGAAAAAGGCATTATCACTTCCGGATGTATTACTACCTCCTGTGGAGAGGCCAAAAAATGAATTGTTATTTCCTGTGGAGTTAAATTGACCAGATGCAACACCGTAGAAAGAATTTCCTAGTCCTAAAATATTTCTGTAACCGGAAAAAGGTCCAAAAAAAGAATTAGCAAATCCGGATGTATTAGCATACCCTGCGCCTTCTCCAAAAAAAGAATTGTCTAAGCCTGTGGTATTCTTATATCCGGCGCTCTTACCGAAAAAGGAATTTCGATAACCGGTTGTATTTTGAAAACCTGCATGATTTCCATAAAATGAATTTGAATCTGCAGTTGTATTTGAATAACCTGCCTGCAGTCCATAAAATGAATTATAGCTGCCCGTTGTGTTTTTATACCCAGCACTTTTACCAAAAAACGAATTGAATTTACCCGTTGTGTTAGAAAATCCAGCGGAGTGTCCAACAAAGGAATTTGAATCTGCTGTCGTATTGTTAGCACCCGCATTCAGTCCAAAGAAAGCATTGTACGAACCTGTCGTATTATCAAAACCCGAAGACAATCCAAAAAAGGAATTCTCATTACCTGTTGTATTTGACTTGCCTGCCACTACACCATAAAATGAATTATCCCTACCTGTAGTATTTGTAAAACCAGCATCCGAGCCGTAAAAGGAATTAGAAAAACCAGTGGTGTTTTTAAATCCTGACCGCCATCCATAAAAGGAATTGAAGTTACCTGAGGTATTGTCTGCGCCAGCATTCTGTCCAAAAAATGAATTTTGCGACCCTGAAGTATTATCTGAACCGGATGCAAACCCAAAGAAAGAATTATCGATGCCGATCGAATTAGCAAAACCTGAGGATGTTCCAAAGAAAGAATTTCCTGCACCGGTTTTGTTTGTATAGCCTGAGTTAAACCCAAAAAAAGAATTCGAACTTCCTGACGAGTTAGTAAAACCAGCACTGCCACCAAAAAATGCATTATTAAATCCAGATATATTTCTTAACCCCGCATCAGCACCAAAGAAAGAATTAAAATAACCTACCGTATTTGAATCTCCTGCCTGATAGCCAAAAAATGAGTTGCCGCTCCCGGAGGTATTTAGAATTCCGGAGCGATTTCCGTAAAAAGAATTGTACGAACCGGTCGTATTTCCCAACCCAGCCGAATTGCCGCTGAATGTATTGTTGGTTCCAGCGTTGACTTTTCCTGAATTTTTCCCCACGAATAAATTTCCTGTTCCGGGAACATCTAAGACAATCACAGTACCGATGCGATAAGAAGAATCCGTGTTGATACTTCCGCTTCTCACATCCAGCTTAAATAAAGGAGTAAGTGTGCTAATGCCTACATTTTGGGCATGAACCTGTGTTAATAAAAATATATTAACAATTAGTAATACAGTGTTTTTCATTTATATAGCATTTACTGGGTCAACGATTTGTTTTCAAATTTTTCACATCTCTTTCAAATATTTCAATTACCTCCAATAGCCAATTTTGTTTATTAATTATTTATGAAAAAATCAGGAAATAATTCCGGCGATTAAAAAATAATCGCCGGGAGTATTTAGAAAATAGATGAGGTCATGATTAATATAAACCGGTTAGTGTTATGCATGAAGAGCAAGAACAGGCCGGGTTCGAAAAAATAAGAATAAACAGTTTTTAAAAACTTTGTAAAATTAGCCGTTATATGAGGTTCTGACAATACTTCATTGAGGTATATTTTTATTTCCTGATTAAATTCAAATGGTATTCTAATATTCAATTTTTGAATACCTTACAGAACCTGAAACTGATCCCTCTCTCATGACGCCCATCCAACAACAATTACTCGAGGCCTATCGTGAAATCGAGATTACAAAAGCAAGCATCCAGCATACCCACGAGGTTGAGGACCGGCTGGAAGAGGAAGTGAAAGCACTTAATGAAATGGAACGCAGGCTGCCCAAAGAGCAACGCGATGTTGACATTCTTGAACGCGAAGGGCTGACGGGGTTAGTATTGAACATAGTTGGTGGCCGTGAAGAGAAGATTGAAAAACAGCGTGAAGAATATGATCTATTAGCCAGTCGACATATTGAATTGTTTAAATCGGTAAAACTGCTTCGTTTTGAATTGGAAATATTGAAGAAAAAGAATACCACGCTGGAACAATTGGAAATGAAAGCAGCCACCTTGCTGAAGAAAAGGGAAACGGAACTAAGGATTGCAGATCCAAAACTCAATGAAACATTTAAAGACTTAAACCAACATCTTACAGATCTCGCCAATCAGCGAAACCGGATCAGAAAAGCTACCGATACAGGAGAAAAGGTAGTTACTTCATTTGTGGAAATCGAAGAATCCCTTGAGAAAGCTTTGGATAATATCAACAATAGTGAATCAGGCTCTGGAGCTTTAGCCCATGAGGCTGCGAAAGGCGCTCAATATAATTTTAGAAAATCCAAAACAACACTTATACGTTTCCAAAAGGAAATGGAAGATATTTTTGAAATACCACCTGTTGACACAAACATCAAATTTGAAGACTTCAGTGAATATTCCGGAGTAGTCTTTCAGGGTTTCGGATTGAATTTATTCTTTATACAAAAGGTGAATTCAACGTTAGGCCGTGTGCGTGAAAAGCGAAAGGACATTGAAATCGTGGTGAACATCCTGGATCAACATCTTGAGAAAACATCGGACCAAATTGAGGAGCTTGAGTCCCGGAAAAGGGAATTGATCCTTAACACATAAATGGTACATCGTGTTGAAAATTCCGATTTGAATTTGCGGGATTAATGACAGTCTCTTCCAGCCGGCATGAAAAGATTATTTGATCTCCACTTTTCCATTTACTGGATTCAGAGTGATTATAAGTGGTTCAGTGCTGAGTTGTAGGTACCGGAAACTGATCATGTACTTAATGATTTTAATCTTGTAGCTGATATCTTTTTCTCCAGTGGTTTTGTGGAGCGCGACCTCAAGACAATCTTTTCCATGGCATTTGTTAATCAGGCTGATCGCGACATTATATGAGTTTGGTAACATGGGGCTTCGATTAGTAGGAATAATTTGGACAGGTTTTAAAGACATCCGGATTCCATTTTCGTCTATTGTACCCAGGTATTTTTCTTTTTTGTTTACAGGCTTGGAAAGTTGAAAACTGACCTTGCCCACTGTTCTGTTTCCTGTATCATCCATTACATCAAAATAATCGCAACAAGCATTATAGACAAAACGATAGTTTGTGTTTGGTTGGATTTTACAGATGAGGGTATCCCATTCTCTTTGATCGCTTAGCCTAAAAAAGACAGTGTCAATGCCAGAAGCTCCTGGGGTGACCGATAGTTGATTTCCCCATGTCAGATATTGTCCCTTGATCTTCCATTGCATTTTCATGACCTGGTCAAAGGATGCTTGCGTATTGCCTGACCATGACCTGAGTCTTGATGTATCGGCATGGAAGATGGTGATTTGCCCAATGGATAAGAGTGGACAAAAGCTTATGATAAAAAGGAGTGCTTTCATTTTTCTTAATACAAAAGATTCAAATACTACGTCTATCTTATTTGCTGTGGGTTCTCACTCCTTGTTCAATAGGTAATTTAAATGATCAAAATAAAATTGGCCGGAGCTTGATGATAGTCTCCGGCCAATTTAGATATGATTTATTATTGCTTCACAAACCGACTCACGCCCATCACTCCATCATCTGAAAGTATTTGCACGAAGTACATCCCTTCCGGCAAATAATTAATTTCCATTCGCTGGATTGAACTTCCCGCCTCAGCCTGCTTTTCATACTGCAACTGACCAGTGAGACCTATGATACGAATACGCACATCATGGTCAGCAGGAGATGGCAGTTCCAGTGTAAACTCACCATTGTTAGGATTCGGATAGATTCGCACAAGCTCACTTTCAGTTTTGATTTCAAATGTTGGGACTGTGGTCCAATCATTTTGCTCAAAGCAAATATTATCAAACCACACATTAGAATTTGCATCCAACTCATCATCTATCAGATCGTTTTCTATATGTAATGTTAGATATTTGTTGCCACTAACACCGTTTAGCAAAAAAGATGTTGCTATTGATTTCCATTCCTCTCCAGAAGGAAGATCAATCGGTATGCGAGCAACCTCCTGACAGAAATCTGAGCATTCTGCTGTCTCTTGGGGGAAATCAGATATACGAAGAACTAGTTGTGTGCCCGGTCTCAATTCTTCCTGAGATGCCCAATAGCATGCACTAAATTTAAAGCCAGGTGAACCGGTAGGTATAAAAATGGGGTAGTCAATAATATCGACTTCTTCTTTCACACACCTTCCTGCCAATTGAATGGAGAATGGGTCTCCACATCCATTGCCGTCCATAAGTTGGGGAGATCCTGATCGGGAAGTCCATCCTTGTGTAATTCCTCCATGTCCAAGGATTCCAGCTATGGAGTTTTCATTGAACCCTGAATTATCAATTTCATTATTTTCACATTTACCGAGTAGACCTCCTGTTATCAAACAGTCCAACGTCACATAAGTGCAATATGTTTGCCAGCAATTCGTGCCTGGACGATGCACTTTCATTGTCACTTTGTATGTGTCAAACGTGCCATCAGGAAATGTCGCAGTAAATGCTTGATTTCCTATTTTCGAACCACTCTTCGCAAAACCATTCGGACCTGTTACTTCCCAAAAAACACTATCGCATTGGGTTACTTTAGGAGTGAATTTCCAACTGCATCCCCCTGAGGCGCTATCCCATCCATAAGAAAAGCCTAAGGCAACATTATTATAAAACTGATTATCGCAAGGGCATACTGGTTCCACGGGACAACCAGAAATATCAAAACGCAAGACACACGTGCAAGTATCATTTCCGCATTTACCCGTCAAAACCAATTCGTATAGACCATTTAAACCTGCAAGAGAATAATTATCCAATGTAATGCTAAACCACGGACCTAGTTGATTTCCCGAAGCAGCCACAGTGGAACCAGTTTTTAACTCCCAATGTAAATTAGAACCTTTGCAGCTAGTCGGATCACAATTTAATTTACCGGTTATTTTATAAGGTTGGCTAACAGGAGGGCAATTCAGAACAATTGGAGGATTATTTCCACAGGAAATATTCTGATTTGTTCCGGATTTCTTATTCACTAATTTGATCTTGTCAAAAAGATCGCACTTACATGGACATCCCAGGGAAGTAATAGTGAACATGCATGGAGGGCAGAATTTATTATTGCAATCACCGACAATAAATAGTTCATATACTCCTGGATTTGAAAAATAGGTACCTGGTATTGCGAAGTTAAACCCAGGTCCAGTTATAGAAGAGGTTGACACTAAATAAGTCTGTGTTCCAGCTTTTCTTATCCCCCAGTTGATAGAGGAGGGAGGACAGCTATCTCCTATACAAGTGAAATTTCCACCAAACATGATATTAAATCCCGGAGGCAAACATCCCAGAGTCAAAAAGTCTCCACAGTGAATTTCCTGATTGGGAGCTCCCTGTGATGGACGCCAATTCAAGTCAGTATAGGTTCCACATTTGCATAAATCACAATCAATGACAAACTGGACAGAAATTGGGCATGCCTTAGTTCCACAGTATGTAGTGATAGTAATTGTATAAATAATACCAGGAGTAAAGGCACTCTTTGGAGCCTGCAAAGCAAAAAAACCAGAATTTCCACCAGTATATCCTGAAAGAGGTTGCGTACCTAATCGGACAATAAAACCCGAGGAATCAGTTATGATCCATGAGAAATCAGAGCCCAGGCAACTGTCTCCTGCGCAATGTGGTTCTCCAAAAAGAGTGAAAATGCCATTTCCTGTAGAATCACATGATAAGGATATAGGAACAGCATTGAATGGAACTGTTGGAATCTGGTTATTGCCATCGGCTAATACTAAATTATCAGCATCGCGACATTCACACATATCTGGCGGTGTGGATGTGACACACACATCATCAATAAATAAATAGTTATCAACCGCTTGCTGGCCCAGCATTCCTGCAAATGTTATATTTTTTATTGTGAACAGAGAAGAACTGCCCAGGTTGGGTGCAATGCCTGTACTGGATTGGTAATACCATACACCGGGTAAATTTAGCGAAGTGACAGGCACTACGATATGAAAATCTCCACCACAAGTATGAGTACACGTATTACTTCCTGTAAGATTTACATTACAATTTCCACCGGACATGATAGCATGGAAATTAAAAGGAGATGTCACCGGTTGTGAAATGGACCAGTAAAATCCAACATTATATGTATTGCCTGCAGGAATCGGTGTAGTGAAGGCCGTGGAAATGCCCTCACAAGTTGATAAATCAATACCTGCATATTTAGTACCGCAATGAGCTCTTAGCTCAAGAGGACCTTGATTAGGGTCAAGGTAGAATCCGGGGAAATAGGGTGTTGGATATGAAAACCAATCTCCGATGCTGGTTACCCCTCCATTTGAAGAGAACCAGTCAGTAGACTGACCAATCTGATTCTGTCCGTTAGGAAAACCAGAGACACCCAATTCAAAACTTGGATTCGAGACCAAGGGGTTCGCAGGGCAGGTGCATCCTGATGGATCACAAATTACATTTACAGTAGTGCACATTACTTTGCTCCAGCACGTATCCTCATATACAGTCGCACATATAGTGTAAGATCCGCTCTGTGTATAGGTGTGTGACCAGCATCCATTCGCTGGTACGACTACAGCTGGCACTGGTATGCCGTCTCCAAATGTGGGCTCCATGCCAAAATAATGACACGAATCAAATTGTGGTGAGCACACAGTGACATCACATCCGTTTTGGGTGAAAGTGAATCCCTGGGCTACGAGAGAATTGAAATAATCAATATTTGCACAGCAACTATCAGGCTTTGTAAACTTCGTAAAACAAATATCATCAATCCCAAAATCAGAATAGTCATCACCAAATGCACTGGGTTTTTGATTGATGATAATAGTATAGGGTCCATAAAAATTATTTGGACATGTCCAGATTACCGCGTGTTTTATCCAGGTGGGAGTAATTTGTCCAGGTAGAAAGGTTTCTGAAATAGTCGATGTTCCTATAGGTTTGGAGGTGTTATTAAAACCATCATTACCCTGAATGATTACATCCAAATCAAAATACTGTTTAGAACTGGAATAAATGCTTGCAGTCCAGTAGGAAAAACAGTAGGTCATTCCAGGAACCACATACACAGGTTCATTCCATATATTCGACGCATACGTTGGATTGCCATCAATCACCATAAAATTCCCTGATCCTGTAGTATGGTCATAAAACGATGGCCATGTACTACATTTTAAATTGGCATTTTTGGCAATTACGTAAGAACTCCATCCACAAGGAATATTGGGTGCCAGGCTGGTTGAGAAGCCCGAATAACCAGATTCAAAACTTCCATTTGCAATTTGGTTGGGTATCGGATTATTAACTGCTCCACAATCACAATATTCAATATCAGGTAATGTACCTGAACACAGACATTCAATTTCATCGTCAGCCAAAACCCGATTGTAAATGAGCACATTATCAATATCACCATTCATCCACAATGGCTTAGTGGGATCCGTATGATAGCCTATCGTAAATCTTTCATTGAGCGAAGTAGCAAGGTTATTTGTGCCACCAGCAGCGCTCTGCCTAAGGGCGCCATCTACATAAACTTTCCACAAATTATTGCCAGCAGTTCCAATAATACAATGCCAATTTCCATCATTGACAGTGTCGATACTAAATCCAGAGCTATAATATCCACCTGTACCATCACGACCACCAAAAGCAACATGGCCGATATTTTGATTAGTGTTATCACCTATGGAAAGCCCATAACCCTTAAGTTCAGGAAATGAATATTTTCCTGCAACCCACTGTCCTAATTGTAACTCCGATGTTTTAACCCAGGCAACTATCGATACTTCATTTGAAATATTACGATTGTCAGTGGTAAGATCAATCCCATTCGAAGTTCCATTGAAATGATATGCACTATTTGGGAAGTTGTCATGACCAGCAACTGTAGATGGTCCATTTACAAATCCAGGTATACCTGTAGGACTGAGGTCCTGGGCATTTGTGACAAAAGGAAAATAACCTGTTAAACCTACAGCAGAAATTATTGTATCACAAGGACAGCTGGGTATGGTAAAACAATATTGTTGCGCGTTTGTACAACAATTTAAATCACTCCCATTGGATGCCTGATGTATACTGAGATTAAAACAAACACTTTGATATGCCTGAACTCCAATAATAGTTGCAGTTTGAACGGCTGATATTCCTGCAGGTGGTAATGAAGGGATAATAAATTGACTGGGTGATATACTTAAAGGCGGGAAAATAGGATTTAGGACTATTTGATTGGCGTTAAATCCCGTATTGTTTCCGTTTGCGGAATTATTTTTTACCTGGAATGTAAAAATATATGTGCCAGGTGCATTTGGATCACAATGAATATCCGGATTGATCAGTGCAGCGCATGGTATATGCACAGGAGGCTCACAATCCAAATCAATCGTGTCCTTGCAAATAACCGTTTCATTAGGACCTAGCCAACTTAGAACAATTTGTTGTGGTACCTGCGAAGAGGAATTAATGCCTGATAAACAGAATATAGGAAGCACCCCCGTAGCTCCAATAAAAGATCCTACTGGTTTAGGTTTAAATATAGCTTGCGTTGGGGTGGATGCAGATGACCATCCGGAGCCAAGTGGATTTACTATTGCGCCAAAAACAACACCTCCCAGAATATCCAATTGTACTCCCGTGAACAAAGTATTTGAATAACCATTTGATAGGGAAATTTTCCAGCAGCATGTATCACCCATTTGGTCAACCTCTGTAGCACTCGCAGACAAATTGTTGCAGATACATTCAGGCATAGTAACGCATCCTAACATTAATGTATCTGTGCAACATGTAGTTGGATTGACATTTGGATTGGTAGAAATATCGTCCTTGTGTGCGGTAATTGAGTAGCAAATAGTCTGACCATCCACTGCTCCAGAAATAAGAGTCATAAAACCACATTGCATCTGGCCAGGCATCAAATTATTAACTGAAAAAACAGAAGGAGTAAAGGTTATTCCGGGTGGAGGATTCAGTTGAACAGAATTAACATTCCAGCCGATAAGCGCATTTGACATAATACAAAATGACATCTTGTATTTACCATTGGCTGCGCATTCAACCGTGTCTGTTACTTTTATGCATTTTGGTTTCTTAGAACAATTGAAATTCAGCGTATCGACACATACAATGGTCTCATCCGGACCAAAGTATTTTACCATAACCTGTTGATTCGGAACATTTAGATAATTGGATAGGCAGAATTTGATAAAATTGTAATTACCACCCGGGGCTAAAGAACCGGATGGTCCGGGAGGAACTAATGATAGAAATTGTGCTGAATAGCCATCTAATGTCCATCCATTTAGGGAGGCTACTGTGGAAATGCTTACTCCATTACTGGTACACAATTGTATTCCCGTAAAATAATTTAGTTTTTGGTTGTGCAAAGTCAGGATGAAACAACAACTATCTAATACCTCTGGGGACACCGATGAAGTGACATTGACAGAATCGCAAACAGACGAATGTGGTGGACAACCACATTTGAAGAGATCTACATCACCAACCTGGTATTTTTGGTCACTACCATAGGTGTGATTGAAATCAATAAAAATATCTGTAGCTCCGTTTGATGGATCGGGAGCATTACCAGCTGAGGATAAACCTTCAATTCCGTAAACATCACAAAGGCCGGGAATGGCTGCAGTATTTAAACAATTTCCTGTCGCCCAAACTATGCCATCACAAATAGCAGTTGGGATTCCATTTTTTTCCACATAGCCATAATCAACTCCTCCAGCACTATTTCTTCCTGATCCATATCCAACATTATGAGGAACATTAGTGCTAATCCAAGTACCATTACTAAGCTCATATTCAAAAACACTTGCAGTGTGTGCATACCCACGCTCAGCCAATAACATTCGACCGTCTGATGCAAACTCAATATCTGTTATCTTTTCTTCAGCTCCCGGAATAGGGGAGAGTTCAAGAACTTCATTGCCTCTCCATAATCCTGGAAAACCAGGAACCTGAGATATGGCTGCAAAATTTCCTGTACCATCAAGTCCAATGGACCAAATCTGTTTTGAATTGGCCAAACTTTCCTCGCGTGCGAAATATACACGGTTGTTGTAAACACCAATGCCCCATAACCGTTCCTCCGGTTTCTCCTCCAATCCATTCACCCTACTATCCAGTGTAAATGGATCAAAAGCACTTAATAAATTTCCAGAAGGGCTTATTCTATAAATTCTACCATCTTCCAAATTCGTCAGAAACAATTGCTGATGGATCGCGTCATAAACAATGTTTCCAATGCCATTCCCAAATCCTCCTTTGTTGGGCAACATATTACCTGTATTATAAGCAGTAAGTCCCGATGTCTGAGCTGTAAAAACGATAGGCGTTGTAGTATTTGGTGTGGCAATATTAGTTTTATATACACCTGCACTTCCTCCGGGGCCAGCAGCTGTGACTAAGTGAAAACTGATATTAAGAAATGCGTCATAATTGTACACATCAGTAGCCGACAAATAAACATCTCCTATCATATGGTCAAGTGCAATACCGAATACATTTCCTATACCTGCTCTTGTCCACGATGGCGGATAAACAGTTGGTACATTTACCCAATCATTTCCAACCGGAGCTGATGAAGTGTTGAATGAGGGATCGTAAATGACAGCCACTGGTTGATTGGCTGCCGGAGAATAGCAGGTGGCTACCATTCTGGCACATCCGTTGGTCATCGATGTTCCACAATTGACAGTCACAGTAAATGAGCACGTTGAAGTATTCCCGCAATCATCTATAGCCGTATACACTATTGTAGAAACACCTTCATGAAAGTTAATTCCACTTGCATCATTTTGCCCACTGGCTGTTGTAACTCCGGAAACATTATAATTTATATTTACTCCAGAGCAATTGTCAGAAGCAACTAGCCATTTTATTCCATTCACCACCTTTGAACATGGCGACTGACCCGAAGCAACTACTGTCATGTTTGCCGGACAAACGATTACAGGAGGAATATCTTCAGCTACCTGAACCAGTGTCGCACATGTGCTTGTATTCCCACACCAATCCGAAACTGTTAACACCACAGGGAATTCACCACAACCATGAATTACAGAAGGACTAACACTCATGGATGCAATCTGACAATTATCAAATGAACCACCATCAATTAATTGAGGGGTGATCATTGCCTGGCAATTGGCATCTAATTCCAAACCAACTCCTGTACAAATGACAACAGGTGGAATATTATCTACAATCACCACATTATGACAGATGGTATTGCTACATGCGCTGAAAGGACCAGTGCCTGTGGCTGTAAGACATACATTGTATGTGCCACATCCTGGAAAAGTAACAAATGGATTTTGTGAAGTTGAACTGGAAGGATTTCCATTCTGGAAAGTCCAGACCCAGGAAGGAACAAATGGGAGGGTGGAATGATCGGTAAATGATACATCACCGCAATCAGTCAGAAAAGTAAATTCTGCTGCACACGAGGCTCCACAAACAGAAAGCGTATCCCAGTCAACAAAACTTGTGGGTATCGTGGATGATGGAGGCACATCATAAAAATTGAGCGTAGGACAACATGGACCATTGAATAAAGTAGAAGTTGGGCTTAGATCCACAGGAGTTTCAAACGCACAAGCCGAAGTCAGATTTCCGTCAGTGATTCCAAAATAATAATCATTCATTCCAAATCCATTTGCATACGTCCTTCCTTCTGCATAAACAAGTTTATTAGTGTTCACTGCTGAATAATGGCCGCCCAAATATGTGGAAGCAGTGTTGTCCAAATACCGTCCTAAACTCCAAAGCGGAATAGGAAAAGTAGTTCCGAGGTTATCATCAAATTTTTGAATTACCGTTCGCGAAACACCCGCTATTGTAGTAGTCCCAACGATGTAAATTAATCCTCCTGAATCTGTAAAAATTTGCTGGATATCTTCAATGCCATTTACTTCAGCTTCCCAAAGGGGAATAAAGTCATGATCAAATCGCATGATGTGAGGTTTAAACCCAGGTAGCCGGGGTGTAGCTGCTGCCAGAATATCAGTCCCAACAACTTCTATATCCACATAGATATATTGGTTAGGGCCCTGAACCCCGGTGATAAATGCATTCGTAACAGGATCCATTTGGTAAATGACAGCATTATTACTTGCGTCCTTTCCGCACACCGCTAATTCTCCTGTTTGGAGAATATCGAGGTTGTAAGCGAAATCATCCAAACCAGCTCCATCAAATTGTTTCTTATTTACCACAGCGCAACCTCCACCTGATGAAGAAATAGTAAAAAGCACTACATCTGCTAAAGTGCTCGTATGAAAACCAAGTGCAGAATACATTCCTCCGGTTGCATTTTTCCTAATCGATCCAACAGCTTCCATTCCTGGCCCATTATATTTGTTGAGACACGATAACTGCCCATTGACATCCATCTCTCCTATTATGCTTTCGTTCGAACTATTTAATGGCAGCGTAAGACCTACAAACAATAAATGTCCCGAAGAAGTGACGATTCCATCCGTAAGCCCTGACATGATATCAAGCTTATGGGTCCATAGCCATTGTCCATTTGTATTAAATCTCGCGACCACTGCATGCTGATCATCAGAACCGAGGGCATAATACCCTTGTGCATCAGGTATGACTTTATTTAAAAATTCATCGTCAGTAGTGCCATAGATATTGATCTGACTACTGATAGTATGTACCTGCAAAATGAAGAATAATAATATGATCACTGTTGCGAAATGGGATTGAATTCTTGAAGCTTTCATTAGTTGGATTTTACTGGGTTAATATTAATTGTTAATAGAATTTGTTTAGATTTCCGAAAATTGCAAAAAGTGTTCGCTGTTTCATTCTCTCAAATGATTTGGAAACCAAAACTTAAAAACTTTGCAAGCCAAAGATTAAAGACTAAGTATATTCAATCAATACTCCATTGGAGTATTTTAGTATCATTGCAGTATAATTAAATCGTTACCGTTTAACAAAATCCTTAATCATCTAAATTTTTAATTTCAATGAATGAGTGAAATGAGATAACTAATATAAACCGGGTTGTCTTATACCAGAAGTACATCAACAACCCGGTTCCAAAAAATAAGATTTAAAACTGCTTCAAGAGTTTTATGTTTTAAATACTTACTCCCTCAAAACAGGCCGATACAAATATATTCCTGGAATTAAATCATACACGAAAATTGTACGATTTATGCTCCTGACTTCAATATAAATTTGTTTGATCATTACACTTTAAGCTTAGTAAAATGGGTGTTATGTATTACATGTTAAAGATTGCAGTTGTATTTCGCCGGATCAATACTCCATTGGAGTATTTTTGAAGCTTAACTGGAAGATCAAACCATGATCTTCCTAACCATAGTTCGTTCGTGATCACAAAGGATCGTGTCGTAAAAATTTGGTTTTGTGGAGGCAGAATTGAATTATTTCAAACCAATCCCTGCTGCACCGCCTTCATCACCGCCTCATTCCTGCAGGTGACATGAAGTTTTTGATAGATATTCCGGACATGCGTCCGCACCGTTTCATAGCTGATGAAATTTTTTTCCGAGATCGTTTTATAATCATCTCCATCAATCATGAGGGCAAGTAATTCCTTTTCCC
>JBDTUE010000062.1:0-19023 GCA_040007895.1 Saprospiraceae bacterium
TGACGGAGTTTTTACTATCCTGCTTGCCGTATCTGATTTTACAGAGTTATTTCATTATTTTGACATTTGCTTTTTGTGTTTATTCGATTTTCTCAGAGCTCTCTTTTCCTGTCTGGCTGATTTCTTTTCTTGCTTGGTCTTTTTGATTTCAGTTTTAGGCTTGTGATTTGTAAAATTAGAGGCATTAAGCGTTGCCATTCCTGACAAGGTTAGCAACAGACTTAATGCACTTAATACAATTACTTTTTTCATTTTAATAGATTTTGATTGTTTAAAAATTATAATTAGATAATAGGATACGTGTCTAATAAATCAGAATCTCCATGTTTGGCTTATGCAAATAATGGATTCTTTTATTCTTAGTCTAAGCTTTTGAAAAAGTCAACATAGCCAATCAGGTCGGATTTAACTACTATTTTCGAATTTCCCTTGACAAGCTCTACAAAGTAATTATCTGCATCCGAAAATGACCTGTTATACATAACCATGTCCGATTCATTAAATTCATTATCGTCCGCAAATAATACAGCTGCTATTGTATAACCAGGGTATTTTGAATTAATATAATGCTGAGCTTTAACCGGAAGATCCGAAAATGTCTTAAGCTGAGTAGTAGCTACTAATTTTGAGTCAGCATCATAGAAAGCGGTTTTAGTCACATGATCTTGCTCAAATTCGATCTCATCAAAATAAGCTGATCTTTTCGTATTTAAAATAGTCGCATTTTCAAAATCTTTTTTAAAAGCCTCTTTAGACTGGTAACTAACATCATGGCGCTTGGGTGAAATTTTGTGATTTCCCGGATCAGATTTGTTGTACATAACTTCTTGTGAGGACAAAGTGCCTTTAGCAAAATACAGGGTCTCAGACCCTCTTAAAGCAGGCAATGAAAGCATAAAACTCAACCCGCTTAATACAATTAATTTTTTCATGGTCGATTTTTTTAATGTTTACTAAATTTCTTATAAAAATATCACCAACGTATTGTCACCTACTGGAGAATTCGGTGAGTAAGAAAATTGAATCGATCGTTAGAACTTATTAATAGTTTCTTTGAACTTCAGGTTTGCTATTTATGATTTCAATTTTATACTTTGTTTTATTCCTTCTTAACTCAAAGAATCAAATTCATAATGACTAACCGGCAAAGTTCTATTTTACTTTAAATAAAGCAGCCCCATGAAAAAGAGTTCATGAGGCTGACGCTATGTATAGCACCTTTGAATTTAGTGAGCCGGTTTGTATGATTTCAGTGTATACGGTAACGATTTAAGAATGGGTACAAAAATTGATGGGCAAGCTGGCTACTTAATCCCAATGATTCTTTAACAAACGATCATTCGGAATTAACAACGAATAAAAAAGGCCCTCATTATTTCTAATAAAGGCCTTTAATCAAATCAATTCCACTGCTTATTGTTTCGGTTTATTGTCTTTAAAACGTTTATCCTTAGTACCATCCGCTTTCAGATGTTTATTAGCTGAATAACGTTTGTCAGGAGTTCCATCAGCTTTTAAATGCTTTTTATTACTATTAGCATGAGATTTAGTTTTATCTGTAGTAGTTGCTGCAGTACCTGGTGCGCTGGTTGTTGCACTTGTATTTGCCGTTGTTGCCGCCGTCGAAACAGTTCCTGTTTTTGAATGAGTCTTGTGCGATTTTGCATGTGTAGTACTTGCAACGGCAGGATTAGTAGCCGATGCAGCAGCAGTCTGCGAGTAGCCCGCAGAAAGGAAAGTTAACAGGAAAGCCAATAACATAATTTGCTTCATGATAGTCAGTTTTTGTTTGTTGTTAAGTAAAAGAAATTTGTATCAATTAGTATAGTATTTTAATTCAACTACATCTAATTACATGTAAACTTACTTTCTAATCGGTGTTCTTAAACTTCCTTTTCGGTGAACAGGCAAAATAAGTCGATCAAGGCTCGGTCACCTATAATAAATAAATATCTATCGCTTAGTTGACTTATCAAACTTTTAAAAAATGGTATGCTTCCTCTATGGCTAATTGAGTAAGTTTTTTTAACTGCTCAAATCTTTCGCAGGTTAATTCATTGATGGAGGCAGTGGACTCAAAAGAATCCAGCATTATATAAATTTCGCTATCCGGCCCTGCTATTGAAAATGTGCTTTTCATTCGATGAGCTGTCTTCTTAAACGACTGAATGTCATTGTCTTTTAAATTTTTCTCCAAAGTCATTATTTCTAACGGGACCTGGTCAGTAAATTGACTAAGGATATTTTGTTTAAATTCCTGGTTGTCCGGACTAATTTTATCAAGGTATTTCATATCAACCACGGTGGTTGGAGTATAAGATAGTTTCCCTGGAATATGGTTAGTATTTTTTTCATCCACCTTTGTATACCTCCGGACAATCTCAAGCAAATTTTCAAGTCGCACAGGCTTAGATAAATATTCGTTCATACCAGAAGCGATACATTTATCCCGTTCGTTTTCAAATGCAAAAGCAGTCATCGCAATAATAGGGATCTCCAGTTTCAACTCTTGCCGTATGATTTTGGTAGCGGTATATCCATCCATTTCAGGCATTTGAATATCCATAAGTATAATATCGTATTTTTTCTCCTTTATCCTCGCAATAGCTTCATTACCATTTGAAGCAATATCACATTCCATATGGTACTGATTAATAAAATGTTTCATCAACACCTGATTCGTCGCGTTGTCTTCTACCAATAGAATAGTAGCCTTATGAATTAACTCGTTAGTAAGCTCAGTAGGGTTTGAATTTAATGAACTTTTTTCCAATGAATCAACATGAATAAAATAAGGAATTTTTACCGTAAAAGTAGAACCCTGACCTGGAAGACTATCCATGGAAATAGTCCCTTCTTGTAATTCTACTAACTCTTTAGTGATAGCCAGTCCTAGACCTGATCCGCCATATTTTCGGGTAATGGAATCATCAGCCTGTTGAAAACGCTCAAATAACTTTGTCTGCATTTCAGGAAGAATTCCAATACCGGAATCATTAATCGTAAAGGACAAAACTACCTTCATTCCTGATCTGGATGACAAGGATATATCCAAACGAACCATCCCTTTATGCGTAAATTTTAATGCATTACTTAAAATATTACTCAAAATTTGCGTAAGCCTGGTAGGATCACCGATCAATTGATCCGGGATGTTGGGATCCACGTGTCTATTCCATCCTATTAAATTTTCAGCAAACTTTTTATTAAAAATGGTATCAATCTGGTTTATAATTTCGCTCAGTTTAAACGGAACCGACTCGATTCTCATCATACCAGCTTCAATTTTGGATGTATCCAATATATCGTTCACAATTTTGTAAAGATTATCACTCGACGTTTTGATATAACTTACAAACTCTTTCAATTCCACCGATAGATCCTTCTTTTCCAATAGCTCTGTAAAACCCTGAATTGAATTAAGTGGTGTTCTAATTTCATGACTCATATTGGCCAGGAACTTCTCCTTAACACGGATTGCCTCCTTGATTTTTTTCTCTGATTCATTTAATTTTTCAATCAATATTTGTTGTTCTTTAACTTTATAGGATACGTATCCAAAAGTAAACAGACACACGATGATTGCAATCAGGGACAAAATGGTAGAAAGCGTTTTGGCTTTAGTGGCATTTTTGTCAGCTATCCTGATCAGTGAAATTACATGCAGTTTATGCACCGAATCAATCTTAAAAACTAAGGTACGCAATGAATCCGCCAGGAATCTGTCCGGGTGTGAATTCGCCATTTTTTCTGCAGGCAATTTCCCTTTCAGCCTGAATGTATCAAGTAATGCAGTATAAAATAATGTTCTCTTTTTAATATTGCTTTTAAGATCATTAATCAGTGAAAAAGTAAGGCTGTCTGTATCCAGTGTATCGATATAACCAATAGTCTCCTGAATATTTTTTAGCTCATCGTTGAGGTGATTCGTATCAATAATCTTACCTCGTATGATGGCAGCCCGGACTTTACTTTCCAATGAAACGATACCGGTCTGTACTTTCTGAAGATTATTTTTTAATTGAAGGGATTCTAATAAATTTTCGTTTCCTACGATGAGCTGACGGATATTGTAATCAGAACCATACTGCAAAAAGACTATGATCATCAAGGCGATGATAAAAATAATCAGGATCGTATTTCTGAATAAACGGCTCATTAGAAAATGCTAAAATAACTTCATTCTATAAGCCTTTGAGGCAAATTAATCAGCCTTGGTGAAATTTTTTGTAATCCTGATGTAATACCGGTATAAAATAAGAATATTAATGCTTAGGACTAATAAGATGCCCAGGATGCGGCCATAACCTTGTTTATAAAGGATAGCTTCAAATAAAAAGTAAGACAGGACCATTAGTAGCATAGTAAAAACAAGAAATAGAATTACTTCTTTAGGATTCAAATGGTCTGTTTTACTCATCACATCAAATTAAGTCCTATACATAAAAGCTGAATTAAAAACCAGGTCAGAATTAATCAGCCTTAAATTTAAATTAGCTTTTACCCAGATACCCTTAAAATTCGTTGAATTGACCAATAAGGTCGATGGAATTGACATGAGTCATATCAGGAGCCTGACACTTTCAATGAAGCAGATCATACAATTCATTCAGTGGCTGTCAGATTTTCACTTAATCATATGGATGGAAAACACACACTTCCTTTAATGATTTTTTTATGAAGATTAGTTTCGGCGACAAGTCTTACTCTTTTTGGATTTCCTCACGCAAATCAATAAGGCGCCATTGTCCGGATTTTAATTTTTCTTTTTCATTCTGGAGCAATCGTAGAAACGCATTTATTCCAATAAGGTCATGACCATTGGCATGTACGAGTACGATGCTGCCCGAATCTTTTGGTTTTTGCCCTTTGGACAACCACGCATCACTCCCTATAGAAATCAAACCCCAATTCGCAATTTGTTCAATAATAGACTTGTCACTCACTAAACCCGGGAATCTAAAGAAACAAGATGGAAGCAGTCCATGTTCCAGAAGTAATTCCTCATTTCCCAATACCTCCGTAATTAAATCAGTGCCCTGCTCAAGCAAAAAATTTTCATAAAGAGGTAAATTCGGATTCCAATGATGATGCATGGTATGATTTATCCATATAATGTTTAATTCTTTCTGAACAGCTAATGATTTCAACCATGACAGATCATCTTTATGACTTAATAACCATTGGCCACTTATTGAAAGCGCCACAGGTACTGTCAAACAATACGGAGTGATAGATTGGCAAAGAGCATTGAATACCCGCTTATCTAATGACAATTTGGAGGGACAAAGATCTATCGTAAGCGATATACCGGGTTCGGGGTCTCTTAAATGAATAAGTCCTGCATTTTGTAATCTGCTATCATTCTGAAGTGATTCGCTAAGTGCCTTTATATATGGTTTTGATGACCAGTGCATCCGAAGGTAATTCCAGTCCGTCGGTTTACTTGTATAATCCGTTGCTAAATCCTCATGTGTATACAACGAGTCAGGTTGAACAATTAAATACATTTGATGCGTATCCCTCCAAAAACTTCGTATAGCCAACTCTTCTGGTCGGTTACTTTCTTTGTGTTGCACAATCAACAGCACCGGTCTATATTGTAAAATACTCTGCGCATGTAAAGATTGAAATAACCCGAGCAAGAATAAAAGCGATTTCCACTTGGAAAGTAAATTGAATTTATCCATTTGTCTATAAGACATTGATCCGCTTATTAAAAGCCGCCCTGTAAGAGTCAGCTACTGGGATCAGTTTTTTATTGATAATGATAGTGCCTTCCTGGATGATATCTATCTTGTCAATAGCCACGATATAGGAACGGTGTACTCTTGCAAATGCTTGCAGGGGTAATCGATCTTCCACCGTTTTTAATGTTGTATGAATCGCATAAAATTTATCCTTTACATGGAACTTCACATAATCTCCCATCGCTTCAATAAATAAAATTTCATCAAATTTGAGTCTTCGGATAATGTTCGTATCCCGGACAAAAAGAAATTCTTCCTGACCTACATTGATTTCCTCATGCTTATGAAGCAAAGCATCCTGAGCTTTTTGAATTGCCTGATTAAATCGCTCCGGCAAAATAGGTTTGACCAGATAATCTATGACATTTAAATCAAAAGCATCCAGCGCGTAATCTTTTTTGGCCGTCGTAAATATGAATAAAGGTTTTTCAATCGTTAGATTCTTTACTAATTCTATTCCGGACATTCCAGGCATTTCAATATCCAAAAGAACCAGATCCACCGGATAAGAATGGATAATTTCACTAGCCGCTAAAGCTGTACTGCACTCTCCCACCCATTCTAGTACTTTTAATTGTCTTGCTAATTCCTTTAGGGTAGTCCTTGCAATTGGATTATCATCTACAACAAGAGTCTTCAAAATGTTAGACAAAATTTTGATTAAATTAAATATAAGACTGTACTTTTTATTACATAACAAACCTTCAAGAATAAAGATTTAAGTTCCTTCAAAGATGAAGGAACTTTTAGTAAAGTATCTATTACGTAAAACTTAATTTTTCGCAATCATCTTATAGCTGGCCACCACACCTCGTATCAGTGAGGAGCTAAAGCCCTGGTGTTCCATCTCATTCAAGCCAGCGATGGTACAACCTTTTGGTGTTGTTACTTTGTCAATTTCCGCTTCAGGATGTGTATCCCTGGTGAGTAATAATTCTGCAGCTCCTTTCACGGTTTGGGCTGCTATCAAGCTTGCAACTACCGAACTAAATCCAATTTCTATGCCTGCCTGAATGTTTGCACGAATGTACCGCATAGCATAGGCTGTACCGCACGCTCCTAAAGCTGTAGCCGCTTCCATCAGGGTCTCATCTATAATGACCACCTTACCAAGTTTTTCGAATAAATCTTGTGTAAATTTTAGTTGAGTCGCAGTAGCATCGCGTCCACTGATACAGGTCATACTTTCCCGGATGGCAATAGCTGTGTTGGGCATAGCCCTGATAATAGATGTTTTACTTTTAATAACTTCTTTAAATGTTTTTATTTCAACACCGGTGACCACTGAAATAAGAAGATGTTTCGAAGTAAAGGCAGTAGAAATCGATTTCAACAAATCAGGAACCTGATATGGTTTGACAGCAAAAATGATGGTCTGAGATTGTTGAATAGCAGCCATATTATCTGAAGTAACTTTAACTCCAGCTTCTTTCAACGCGGTCAATGCATTTGGATTACGACGGGTTATGATCAGGTCTTTTGCTTTAATAAATTTACTGGCTAATAAACCTTCAGCTATAGCAGTACCTAAATTCCCACCTCCAATGATTGCTATTTTTTTCATATAAAAGATTACAAATTTATTTCTCTAAAATTATGATCCGGCAGCGTTTTTTTCAGGCTGCTTTTTTTTCCACCACCAGTAAAATGGTATTCCCGATAAAATTAAAGCAATGCCAATCATGGCTTCAAATGGCCTTTGAGATGGAGTATAAATAATCAATCCCAAACAAAACAACACAAAGATCGCAGGCACTATTGGATACCCGATTACTTTATACGGCCTTTCCAAATCAGGAGCTTTTTTCCTCATGATAAATACCCCTAGAGCAGTCGCCCCATAAAACAGAAACGAGGCGAAAATCAACATATCTGTTAATTGGTCAAAACTGCCAGAAAATAAAAGTATCACGGACCACAGGCACTGTATCCATAATGAATAGGATGGAGTCTTGTATTCAGGATGAACAAAGTCAGCTTTTTTGAAAAATACACCATCTTTTGCCATCGCATAATATATCCTGGATGCCATCAGGATGGTTGCATTTGTAGCATTAAAGGTAGTGACCAGGATCAGACATGAAACAAATAAAGCACCGGTCTTGCCTAAATAAATGCCAACGATATCAACGGCGGCAATTCCAGAACCAGTAGTTTTTCTTGCGATAATATCATCTATCGGAGAAATATAATGATAAACAAAATTAAGGGACACATATAAAGTCATTACAATCAAGACTCCTATTAATAAAGCCAGTGGAATATTTTTTTGAGGGTTTTTGATTTCTCCGCCGATATATCCGATATTATTCCATCCTTCGTAAGCCCAAAACGAACCTAGCATGGCAGTAAATAATAAGGCCAGGAATCCACT
Source organism: Saprospiraceae bacterium (assembly GCA_040007895.1). Classification (GTDB taxonomy): domain Bacteria; phylum Bacteroidota; class Bacteroidia; order Chitinophagales; family Saprospiraceae; genus JADJLQ01. The sequence goes on from JBDTUE010000062.1 coordinate 8,125, forward strand.
GGACAAAAATGGTTGTGCTACAAAATTGGATGAAGGTGTGGTGACATGAGACCAATTACCATGCGAACTCAACAGTCCTGAGATGATCAGAAAAAGTATACATGCAATCAGTGTAAAAGTTAACGTTCTTGAAACTTTTTCTCCAAGTTTTAAACCTTTGTAATTAATAAATGTCAATCCAATCAATAAGCCTGCAGCCAATAATTTAACTGTAAGATTTTCTAAGACATGTAATCCACCGAATAGCGCGTATTCACTATTGCCCAATGCAGGAAGGTGAATCAAATGGTTAAGCGATTCGGCAAAAACATATGCAATAGATGCTATCGATGCGGATCGAATAGCCGCAAAACAGCCCCAGCCAAATAAAAATGCAAAGAATGGATTGTAGATCTTTTTAAAATAAGCATACTCCCCGCCACTGTCTGCAAACATCCCGGCAATCTCAGCATTACTTAAAGCTCCAAATAAACTGATAGTCCCTGCCAGTATCCATGCCAATAACACATAACCTGGCAAATGAAGAGATTCAGACATAGGGGCTACTTTCTTAAACACTCCGCTCCCAATAATAGCGCTAATGACTAAAACGATACAGGACAACAATCCCAGTGATCGTTGTAATGTAGTTTTCTGATTATTCATAAATTGATTTATTTTTTATTCTCCTGATAGGATTGAGCAATGACCTGAGATAAAGGTTCGTAATTGACTTTACTTTTTACCCAACTGATGATATCGAGGTAAATAAAAGCTTGCTGTTCATAATGATCACTAACCAGAGAATTTAATTCAGGTAAAAATGCCGCAAACAATTCTTTTTCTTTAAATGTATCAGCATTGATCAACCTGTTGAAGAAATGTAAAATGGCTTTCTGTACTTTATTCAAATCATGCATTTTCTTTAAAAAATAATTACTCGATCGAACCAAATAAGACAGTAAGCCTTTATTGCCCATTTCATAATGGGCTATTAAATTGAGTAAACGGGCATATCCCTGCAGATCTTCCCGAAGCGGTATGGATTTTAGATCAATAATCTTATCTAAATAGTTGCTTGCAGATTTAGGATCTCCTGCTCCAATATACAACCACGCAATTTTGTAATAAAATACAAGTATCCGGTGTTCATCCAGTTTATCTTTATATTTTTCCAAACGTCTGACGGTACTGGGTACTATCTCGAGGCCTTCTTTAAATTTTCCATCCATAAAATAAAGATGGAGTCTTGAAGTATGGACGTATACAAAAGATAAAAGTTTTGAGTTTTCATTAAACTTAGGATAATTCTCTTTGCGGAATTTCTCCAATTCATTCAATGCTTTTACGAAAGCAGTATATTGTTTAAGGTTGTATGTACAGGTCAGTACATAATGCATGGCGTGCATATAGGAATCCGGTTCCCGGTCAATCATGAATGATTTGGATTCGAAAAGTTCTTTCCAGCGAATTGCATGTTCCATGGCCTGACTAAAGTCAAGCAATATAAAATAATACCAAACCTGGCATTGATGAAAACTGATAAGATCTAATGTATTTGTATTCGCATCATTGACTTTTGGCAAATTGGATTTGAATAATTGCTGAATTAACTTTTCATCTTTTGCATTGGCTACATGCCCCATCTGGACATATTTGCCATACATTAAAAGTTTGAGATTAGAAAGCTTTACTGAATTGATGACTACATCCGTCAGGCGGCTTGACTCTTCTGAAAGTTGACTTGACCTGTCCTGGTGAGAACGGGTAATATGTCTTGATTCAATAAGTTTTTCAAATTCAACAATCTCCAATAAAAGAATTTCCTGATCATGATTCCGTGCTACGGTTTTAATCCGCTCTAACAAACGGAGACTTTGCAGGTATAATCCCTTCCCGTATAAGATCCGGGCATAATCGATTTGTTCCCTGATTTCAAGATCTACTTTTTTGCTTGAATGAATGAGTCTAAGACTGGTTAAAACATTAGAATAAAGATTTCGTTTAAGATTGGCATATTTTACACCGGCGATGTTTCCGAGCTTCCTTCTTATCAGGTCGTCATCTATTTCTTTTGTTTTTTCAAGGATGTCAAATAGTCTAATAAACTGGGTTCCTTCCTGTCGCTGAAGCCGGCTACTAAATAATTTAAAGTGTCTCTTTTCGGCTTTGGTAAGGGACTGAATCAGTTCAAGGAGATGATCAGATTTTGCGATTGGCATAACAAATATTTCAAGTTTAAGGTATTGATTTCTAATCGATTGCTGGCTGTTTCGTCATTTGTCTAGTACATTCTTTTGCTTTAATTTACTAAGTCAAATTTCATAATTCATCGTATCTTTTCCCTCCGGTTAATACTAAAAATAATTAATCAACAGCTGATTCTTATTTCTCACAATATTAATACATTAATACAAATAATTATTTAATGGATAAAAGTGACCAGAAAGGCCTGTACCTACCTGAACTTGAAAAGGATTCTTGTGGAGTGGGTCTTTATGCCAATCTCAATGGATTCAAGCAACATCAGGTAATTGAAAAAGCACTTACCATGCTTGAAAATATGAGCCACCGGGGAGCCTGTGGATGTGAGCCGGAAACCGGAGATGGGGCGGGAATTTTAGTACAAACCCCTCACCTTTTTTTTAAAGAAACAGCACTTAAATCAGGATACCGCCTTCCTGAATTTGGAGAATATGGTGTGATGATGTGCTTCATGCCTAAAGATCAGGGGCTATTCAATAAAACAATTACACAAACAGATGAACTGATCCTTCAATCCAATTTTCACATATTAGGTAAAAGAGAAGTACCCACTAATGGTTCAGGCCTTGGTAAATCAGCATTAAGTACAGAACCACGAATGTTACAAATCTTCGTGGCGCCTAATTCAAAACTACAGGTCAAAGAACTCGAAAGACAGCTTTATGTTTTAAGGAAATACATTATTCATTCGGTTTATCGATTTATTCCTGAAGTAGAAGACTCATTCTACATCGCATCTTCATCTTATAAAACAGTAATTTATAAAGGCCAGCTCACAACACATCAGCTGAGATCATATTTTCCTGATCTTCAAAATGAATTATTTACTTCAGCTATTGCGGTGATTCATAGCCGGTTTTCTACCAATACGGTTCCGAAATGGAAACTTGCACAACCATTCCGATACTTAGCTCATAATGGCGAAATAAATACCATCATGGGTAATCTGAATTGGTGGAGAGCCAAAGAAGATCACCTTCAATCAGATATTTTTTCAGAGGAAGATAATATGATGCTCAAACCAATTCCTTGGCAGGGCTTATCTGATAGTGGCAGTTTTGATAATGTATTGGAATATCTGGTTCAAAGTGGACGATCGGTTCCACATACGCTTATGATGATGATCCCGGAAGCCTGGGAACATGATGATAATATGGATCAGTATAAAAAGGACTTTTATGCTTACCATCAAAATCTCATGGAACCCTGGGATGGTCCAGCGTCAATGTGTTTTAGTGATGGTATAGTCGTAGGTGCTACATTAGATAGAAATGGGCTGCGACCCAGCCGATATTGTCTTACTGAAGATAATGAATTAGTAGTGGCTTCTGAGGCAGGCGTGGTAGATATCGACCCATCTAAAGTAATCCTTAAGGGAAGGTTACAACCGGGCAAAATACTTATTGCTGACCTTGATGAACATAGAATTATTGGTGATGAAGAAGTAAAAAAAATCATATGCCAGAATAAACCTTATGGTGATTGGTTAGCCAAACGACGGAAAAAAATCTCGGATCTAACTAATTCTAAAGAGACTGAAACGATAGATATCATTTCAGCTTCAGGGCCTTCCCTCCTACATCGGCAACAATGGGCAGGGATCACCAAAGAAGATATTAAAGTAGTCCTTCATCCAATGGTCTACGAAGAGCGTGATCCACTCGGGTCTATGGGTACGGATACTCCGCTGGCTATCTTATCTCAAAAACCACAGCATCTGGGTAATTATTTCAAACAATTGTTTGCTCAGGTAACTAATCCCCCGATTGATTCATTGCGAGAAAGAAGTGTAATGGCATTCACGAGCAGGCTTGGTTCATCCGGTAATATCCTGGAAGCTAATGAAGACCTTGCAGCATTTATTTACCTGGATCATCCGATTCTTTCACACAGTGACTTTTCCAGGATAAGTAATATTAATCATCTTGACTTTTTAAAAGAAAAGCATAATGGTCATGAAGATTTTAAAGTAGGCCAATTGTCTACGATCTATGAATTGGATCGTCCATTTTCACTGGAATCTGCTATTAATGCATTGTGTTTATCTGCTGAAAAATTAGTCAAATCTGGGCATAATATTCTTATCTTATCCGATAAGCATATTACAGCCGGACATGCTGCAATACCCAGTCTGATGGCTACAGGTGCCATCCACCATCATCTTATCCAAACCGCTCTGAGAAGTAAAACTTCGCTGGTCATTCAGGCCGGAGACATATGGGAGTCTCATCATTTTGCATTGTTATTTGGCTATGGGGCCAATGCCGTACACCCTTATCTGGCTATGGAATCTGTATGGTTTAAAGAAGGTAGTGAATTGCCGACTGATTATAAAGAGACCGAGAAAAAATTTATCAAGGGTCTTGAAAAAAGTTTGCTAAAAATCATGGCAAAAAACGGAATCTCCACCTTGCAATCATACCAGGGTGCGCAGATCTTTGAAGCAGTAGGTATTGGAAAGCAGGTTATCGATAAATGTTTTAAAGGAACGGCATCCAGGATAGGAGGTCTTGATTTTGAAGGAATACAACGTGAAATAAAAGAAAGGTATAGAATTCAGCCTAAAGATACACTTCGGGATGGAGGTATCTATCAATGGAAGAGGGATGGTGAATTTCATTTGTTCAATCCTCAGAGTATCCATTTATTACAAATGTCCACTCAGCTCAACGACTATACCACCTTTAAAAAATATTCAAAGGTCATAGACGATCAGGATAAACAAGCTTGTACTCTCCGTGGACTATTTCATTTTAAATCCGGTAATGCAATTCCTATAGAAGAAGTCGAGCCCATAGAAAATATTTTAAAACGATTCGCCACCGGTGCCATGTCATTTGGTTCTATAAGCTATGAAGCCCATACTACACTGGCAATTGCAATGAACAGAATCGGGGCTAAAAGCAATAGCGGTGAAGGTGGTGAAGACCCTATAAGATACGAACGATTAGAAAACGGTGATTATATGAGATCCGCCATTAAACAGGTTGCTTCCGGTCGGTTTGGCGTTACCAGTTATTACCTGAGTGAAGCAGATGAACTTCAAATAAAAATGGCACAAGGTGCAAAACCCGGTGAAGGAGGTGAACTACCAGGGCACAAAGTCAATGATTGGATTGGTCGTACAAGACACTCTACGCCCGGGGTTGGTTTGATTTCTCCACCGCCGCATCATGATATCTATTCTATTGAGGATCTCGCTCAATTGATCTTCGATTTAAAAAATGCAAACCGCAAAGCAAGGATATCTGTCAAATTAGTTTCTAAAGCAGGAGTTGGAATTATCGCAAGTGGTGTTGCCAAAGCACACGCCGATGTAATCCTGATTTCAGGACATGATGGTGGAACCGGAGCATCACCATTGACAAGTATTCGTCATGCAGGACTACCATGGGAACTCGGTCTCGCTGAATCACATCAGACGTTATTGAAAAATAAACTGAGAGATCGGGTAATCCTACAAAGTGATGGTCAGATACGTACAGGTAAAGACCTTATAATTGCAACTTTACTTGGAGCAGAAGAATGGGGTATTGCCACAGCATCCTTAGTGGTTGAAGGATGCATACTCATGAGAAAATGCCATCTTAATACATGTCCTGTAGGAATTGCAACCCAGGATCCCGAGCTTAGGAAAAAATTTCATGGTAAACCCGAGCATGTGATTTCCTTCTTTACATTTCTTGCTCAGGAAATGAGAGAAATCATGGCGTCATTAGGTTTCCGTACTATCAACGAAATGGTTGGTCATACTGAAATGCTAGAATGGAAACCAAATCAAAACTGGAAGACACAATATTTAAATCTTAATCCAATCCTATACGCTGAAAAGCTAGAACCAGGAGTAGGTACTTTCAAAAGTGTAGAACAAGACCATGGGATTGAAGATATCCTTGATCGCACCTTGATGGAGCATGCAATTGGTGCTTTGGAAAATCAACAGCATATCACAGGTATTTTCAATATCAAGAACACAGATCGTGCGGTGGGCACCATGCTTTCCTATGAGATCAGCACCAGGTATAAAGAAAAGGGATTGCCTGCAGGAACCATTCGTTACAGATTCAGAGGTTCTGCCGGGCAAAGTTTCGCTGCATTTGGAGCTAAAGGATTATTATTTATCCTTGAGGGAGAAAGCAATGATTATTTTGGAAAAGGACTTTCCGGTGCTACGGTCGTAGTGAGTCCGGATCGCAAAGCTAAATTCGAACCAAGTACTAATATTATTGTAGGCAACGTGGCCCTTTATGGAGCTACTTCCGGAGATGTTTACATTAAAGGAATGGCCGGTGAACGGTTTGCTGTTCGTAATTCCGGTGCTTCAGCAGTCGTCGAAGGCGTTGGTGATCACGGGTGTGAATATATGACAGGAGGTAGGGTACTCATTTTAGGTAGTGTTGGAAAAAACTTTGCAGCAGGAATGAGTGGAGGTATTGCGTACGTGCGCTCAACCTGGGATGATTTTGATAAAAAATGTAATAAAGAAATGGTTGATGTGGAAACACCTTCTGCAGAAGACTTTGAAGAAATCAGGAATATGCTTCGCAATCATTTTAAATATACTTCAAGCCGGAATGCATTAGAGATATTAGAGAACTGGGATATTCTTAAATATGACTTTATTAAAGTGATTCCTAAAGATTATAAAGCAGCATTAGAACAAAAGAAAAAACAACAAGATCAAACTTTAATTACAGTTAATTCATAATATCCATGGCTGATCCAAGAGGGTTTTTAAAATATGATAGAGAAGTGCCTGCATCGCGGGATGTAGCAGAACGAATAAAAGACTATAAAGAAATCTATCAACCGCATCCGGAAGATCATACAATTCACCAAGCAGCAAGATGTATGGACTGTGGTGTACCATTTTGTCATTCTGGATGTCCGCTTGGGAATATTATTCCGGATTTTAATGATGCAGTTTATCGCGAACAATGGGACGAAGCCTATGCTATTCTGAAAAGCACAAATAATTTTCCTGAGTTTACAGGTAGAATATGTCCTGCTCCATGTGAAGCAAGTTGTGTGCTTGGCCTACACTCTACCCCTGTAACCATAGAACATATTGAAAAATCAATTGCAGAAAAAGCTTATGCTACGGGATATGCCAAAGCTGTGATACCGGAAATCAGAACAGGAAAAAGAGTCGCAGTAATAGGTTCTGGCCCTGCGGGCTTAGCTTGTGCAGATCAATTAAACCAATATGGACACCATGTGACAGTATATGAACGCAACGATAAGGTTGGAGGATTGATGAGATATGGTATTCCGGATTTTAAACTTGAAAAGTGGGTATTAGATCGACGGCTGAAAATAATGGATGAAGAAGGCGTTCGATTTATTACGAATGCAAATGTTGGTAAAAATATTGATGCAAAAGAACTACTGGATGCACACGATGCTATTGTGTTATGTGGAGGATCTACGATACCAAGGGATTTACCTATTCCGGGAAGAGAACTACAAGGTGTTCATTTTGCAATGGAATATCTTGAGCAGTGCAACCGTAGAAATGCAGGCTTCGTTATCGATGCATCCAATGAAATAAATCCAAAAGGAAAAAATGTATTGGTGATCGGCGGTGGGGACACCGGTTCCGATTGCGTAGGTAATAGTGCCCGGTTAGGTGCCATACAAATTACTCAAATAGAACTTCTCTCAAAACCACCGGTAGATCGCACTATAAATAATCCCTGGCCATTGTGGCCAATGATCCTTCGTACTTCATCTTCTCACGAAGAAGGTGTGAAGAGAGAATGGGCTTTACTCAGCAAAGAGTTTGTTTCAGACGGTAAATCCAATGTCAAAAACCTGAAAGTAATAGGAGTAGAATGGAAACCTGATCCCGACTCTGGTCAAAATAAAATGGTCGAAATTCCGGGGTCAGAAAAATTGATTCCATGTGATTTTGTATTCCTTGCTATGGGTTATCTTCATCCTCAACATGAAGGCATGATTAATAACCTTGAAATCAAAGTAGATAATAGGGGTAATGTTGCTGATCAAAATTATCAGACATCGAATCCAAAAGTATTTTCAGCTGGTGATATGCGCAGAGGACAAAGCCTTGTTGTATGGGCTATCGCTGAAGGAAGACAAGCCGCTGTATCAGTGAATGAATATTTGTTGTAAGACCTCATACTTTGATACTGATTTACCTGAGGTTTCACCCTATCCTTTCGAAATTATAAATTTATCCCTCTTTCTATAAGATCCGCTCTTAATTGGTCAGGAGAGGTAAATTGAATAGCATCAAACCCGAGTGATTTTGCTGTGGTAACATTTCTTAAATTGTCATCAATAAAAATAGATTCTGAAGGAGAGAGGGAGTATCTTTTGATAAGCAACTGGAAAATCGCCGGATCAGGCTTCTTTAATTTTTCTTTACCTGAAACCAGGATGCCTTCAAACCAATGTAAAAAATCAAAGGTTTCTAGCGCTACCGGGAATGTTTCATCAGACCAGTTGGTGAGTGCTAGCAATCTATAGTGATTATCTTTTAAAGATTTAAGAATATCTACCGTATGGCTCATTGATCCTTTTAACATTTTCTTCCATTCAGAATAATATAATCTTATCTCGCGTTCATATTCAGGAAAGTGAGAACACAATATATTGGTAGCTTCTTCCAGGCTTCTACCTGCATCTTGAAGTTCATTCCATTCCGGTGAAGCAATATTTTCTAAAAAATATTCCATATGGTGTTCGTGCTCAAAAACAGTATGATACAAATACCTTGGATTCCAGTCTATCAAAACACCTCCTAAATCAAAAATAATGGTTGGCTTCATGCTATAATTAACAAATTTTGAATTTAATACGCAATAGGCATAAATTTAATATGTTTTTTTTTAATTTTAGGTAATTTGCTGTTAGTTCCAATGGCATAAATTATCGTTCTCTTAATATAAATAGAAAATCTTTAATCTATAGAAAATCATTTATTATGAAAAATAAGCTTTATCTGATCCTTTTACTTTCATCTCTAAATTATCTTGGTCTGGCAAAGACCATTATTGTGGTAAACAATGGATTTACTTTCTCCCCTAAAACAATTGAGGCCCAGGTCGGCGACACCATTCAATTTAACCTTGACAGTGAACATGACGTCCTTGAAGTTTCAAAATCCTCATTTGACGCAAATAGTGCTCAGGGAAATGGAGGATTTAGCCTGCCTTTTGGTGGTGGCAAGCTAAAACTTGGGCAGGAGGGTACCTTTTATTTCGTTTGTGAACCTCATGCCTCTTTTGGCATGAAAGGGACTCTTATTGTATCAAAAGCTACGGTAGTCACTCCTGCAGCTCCGATGACATTTGTATCCAAATTATCGGGGATTCAAGAGGAATTTCCAGTTTTAAGTTTCGCTTCAGGTACTATTAAAGCTGTTCTAGACGGCGATACGTTAACCGTTTCAGGAAATTTTAATAACCTCTCGACTGATTTTACTTTAAATCATATTCACAGGGCGCTTGCTGGAACGTCTGGTGGGGTAATATTCACATTGGTTTCAGTACTTGATTCTACTAAAAAATCAGGGACATATGCTGGAGCCTCTAATAAATTTGTTTTATCAGCAGCACAGAAAATTCAATTATTAAACAGGGAATTTTATACTAATGTACATTCAACCTTATATCCCGGAGGCGAAATCAGAGGACAGTTGTTACCTGAATCTGATGGATATTATCAGGCCAATCTGACAGGTATACAGGAAGTACCTCCTGTAATGACTACTGCCCATGCGGCCATTGTTGCTGACTTAATTGGAAACACACTGGTAGTAACAGGTAGCGGCAAAGAATTAAGTAGTGGTATTAATGTCGGCATACGTCAGGGAGGACATTTTCATATTGGATTCCCTGGTCAAAACGGAGCTATTCAAATTGAATTAAAACCCACTGTCCTGGATAGTGCAGGCACCAGTATTCAATATTTGGCCATTGATAATACTTTTACCCTGACTGCAGATCAAATTGCAACTCTGAAGGCAGGACAATATTATGCCAATATCCATACGAACCAATATGCCGGTGGTGAAATCAGAGGCCAGGTGACCAGAATCGGTAATGCAAGATTCAGAGTACATTATTCAGGAGCTTATGAAGCTACTCCAGTTCTTACATTTGCTACAGGAGGACTTTCATTATTATTGGAAGACTCTATTTTATCGGTGTATGGCAGTTATTCTGGATTAGAAAGTAATTGGAACAACGGAGCAGCGCATCTTCATAAAGGTATGGCAGGCCAAAATGGAGCCATTCAAATTAATTTCAAAAGCACGCCGGGTGCTGACTTTAGAAGCGGCACGTTTAGCGGTGACAGTAATACGTTCAAATTGACTTCTACTAATCTCGATGATTTGTTTTCCAGAAGATTATACGCAAATGTACATTCAGTCAATAATCCTGGTGGAGAAATCCGCGGCCAGGTGATACCTGAATGTCAATATGTGCTTTATAGTACGATGACCGGTATGCAGGAAAATAAGCCTGTAATTTCTACAGGGAAAGGGAATGTGCTGGTTGAAGTAAATGGAACCCGCATGTCGGTTTCAGGTTATGCAGAAAAGCTCTCTTCCAGAATAACAGCCTCTCATTTTCATAAAGCATCAGCAGGTTTGAACGCTGGGGTATTAACGACGCTTCCATTTAC
>JBDTUE010000063.1:0-19020 GCA_040007895.1 Saprospiraceae bacterium
AATTGAATTTATAAACTTGGCAAGAGTGTAAAGACGATGTATTTTAATTATTCACACTTAATTTTTTAATGAGTCTTTGAATCCCTGCGTTGAAAGATTTATATTTTAATAGGATATTCTTTTAAACGTTTCGATATTGTTCAATGTATTGCAAGATCAAAGTAAAACAGTCAGGCAATAAGCCCAAAAGACAAAATGATTTAGCTTTATAAAGGTCTCTTTTTGACGATGATACTTTTATGCATCGCTTTGTAAAAGTAATATTATAGTTGATATTTAAAAAACATTTCAAAAATATTTTTATTCTTTTACAAAAAAACAGGTTTATAAATTTACAATAATAGGATAATTTACAGCTAGAATATTAAAATCAATTTTTATTTAAAGATCACGAAATCAGATAGTTAATCAAATTCATCCAAATGATCTACTCTTCCACCGGAATATCAAGAGCAACGATCTAATCGACTTTCTAACCACATTTTTTCATATATTTCAATAAGTATGGTATTTTACGTTCAATAAGTATATTTTCTTTGGAATAATTTCATTTCTAAATCGGGAATATATTTTTTTGTATGCAATTTTAATTTTGTTGCAAATTAGGAAATAGTATGGAAAAGATTGAAATTCAAGAGGATAAATTTGATTTTCAAGGGAATTTAAGTAAAATTAAAGTTCTTCAGCTTATCAGGAATGAGAAGGAAATAACGCGTGCTGAAATCCTTCAAAAGACAAGATTGAGTGCTCCAACGATAACCCGAATCATCGAAAGTCTTGTTCAACTCAATCTGGTTCAAACTTCTGGAACAGGTTCGTCCGATGGAGGCAGACCACCTCAAATAATCAGATTTAATGCCAGTGAAAATTATGTGATTGGCATTGATATAGGGGCAACTTTTATTCGTGCTGCACTTTCGAACCTGGCAGGTGAATTTATATTCGAAATACATGTCCATACCAATTTTAAAGAAGGATTTAATGAAGTCATGCATCAGGTAGGTGATCTGATACAAAAATTAAATGAAAGGGCACTAAACAAAGAATTCAGGCTTTGGGGAATAGGTATTGCCGTGAGTGGCATGGTCAATAAAAATTCTGGAATCGTTGAATATTCTCCCATTTTCAATTGGAGGAATGCGAATATTCAGGAGGCACTTTCAAAATACACTACGTTAAATATTGCTTTGGGAAATGTAGTTAACCTGATAGCAATAGGTGAAATGCTTTATGGCGTTGGTAAGCAATATAAGAATTTCATTTGCCTTAATGTTGGTTATGGTATAGGTGCTGGTATTATCAGCGAGGGTAAACTTTTTTCAGGGGCGGATGGGATTGCCGGAGAGATTGGTCATATCGTAATTGAGAGAAACAGCAAAAGGAAAGGCATGGAAGGCATTGCAGGTACTCTTGAAGCTCTGGCATCTGGCTATGGCATTGCTGATATTGCCAAAAAGGAAGCACAAAATGATGATCATAGCATATTACATAAGATGGATTCACAAAAAATTGACGCTAAATCTGTATTCGATGCAGCAAGAAGCGGCGATACCCTGGCCAATGAATTAGTGAATTTGATAGCCGGATACCTTAGTGTAGGAATCGATACATTAATAAAATTGTTTAATACCGAATGTATAGTTATTTCGGGGGGAGTAATTAAAAATAACGAACTGCTCCTGGAGAAAATTAGAAATGAACTCAAACCTTATTCCATGAGTGCTATTTCCAGATCTGTAGCAATTGTTTCATCAAGTTTTGGCGAGAATGCGGCGTTAATGGGTTCTTTTTCGTTAATACTCGAAAAAATTCTCCAACTGGAAATACAACTACCTGAACTGAAAAAAAAAGTCAGTAATGGTGGTTAGACTGGATTAATTACTTTCTAATTATTTACTATAGCTTAAACAAAATTTTTACTGTCCCTCTTAGTTATCTCTCCAGGCTAATCAGGTTCCTTGTATTTTTATTTATGAGCATCCAAATACTCTTCCAATTCTTTGCGCGGCATTGGTAATTCTCCATCTGTTTTTTTTCTCAAATAATCATAAAACTCTTTATTCATTTGTCCAGAGTATTCACTATCAATTTGACCAGTTGTCCAGTCTCCAGCTTTATTCCTCATGATTCCATATATATGGCGGAGATTACCGATTTCGGCATCTAATACGATTTCTGCAACGAGATATGCTGGTAAAAACAAGGTTCCATATGAACTGGCAAACACGACATCGCCGGGTAAAACGGTAACATCTCCAACTCTAATAGGTGCATTAATTGAGGTTAACATTACTTCGTTTATGGAAGAAGGATGGTCACCTAATATCCATCCGTTAAACCCATCTATTTTTTTTATTTCCTGAATATTTCTAACAGTACCCCAAAATACAATTCCTCGTTTTGATTTTGAATAAATAGAATTGGCTAATCTGTCGCCAATTAAGGTCCCCTCTTCAACTTTTGCATAACTATCGGCAACATAAACATCTCCATCTTTCAACATTTCAATTGGCCATACATTGGATTGGGCTTTCTCGCTGTGTCCCTCTGCCAATCCTACTTTTCTAATCACGTCTCCAAAGTCGGGCCTCTGGGGCATATATTGGGCTGTAACTACCCGACCAGTCATTACCGTGTTTTTATCGGGATTTATCATTTTCCAATTACCTTGATATTGGTTATTAAATTTATTCTTTTTTAAAGCTCCCCAGGCATGCGTTAATACTACGTTCTTAAGTCTTTCGAGTAAATTATCTGATACCAACGGCCTTCCATCCGCCAGCCGGTCTCCTTTCCATTGTGATGTCAGCGAGATGATATATTCACGACTCATAGCCACCTTGTTGAATTGTGCAATTACAACAATGCTATTAAATAGAAATCCTGTTAAAACGGCTACGCGTAAAAAAATCTTTATCATAATTTATCTTTTTTTGGTTTGTATTTTGTAGATCTTTAAATAATCAGGCATATAATTTTATGTCATTCTAAAAGCAATTTCACCCTTCACGGATAACATAAAATTTCAAAATCTATGAATTTTATTAAACTGTAAAACGTCATTTGAATCTTATAAAAGACTAAACTACATGCTACCAGTCAATTTTGTTTTGTAATCTTCTGGTATTATTTGATTAATAATATTTTTCAATCTATTTATCAGTCAGGGCATTTAAAATTGGCAACACCCATTTTTCTTTATCAATGTCATATACAATAAAGTCACTGTCGAATTGCCAATAGGCCCAACTAAAGGCTAGTTTTTCAGCTGTACGAGCGACATAAGCGGTATAACGGGCCCGGGACTCCATATCAGCTTTATCGTATGACCCAAATTCCCCTAAAAAGACAGGTCGCCCATTTATGGTTGCCCAATCAGCGGCGACTTTTAATTTTTTGTAAATCAGTTCTTTTTCTTCTGTCGTACCATTCCATGTTATTCCACTATAGTTTACATTTTCTTTAGACCATGGTGCTCCCTGATGTGTAAATTTCATGGGGTGATAAAAATGCACGGTGACAATAATGTTATGATCTTTTTCAGGTAAAAGCAGAGATGGTAATGATTCAATGCCGTTCCAGTTCCCAGGCCCTATTATAACGGTTCTGTTTGGGTTGGACTCGCGGATAATTTTTAATGCATCGATCAGAAATGTATTCCATAATTCAGCAGTAAGCTTTTTGTTAGGTTCATTCAACAACTCAAAGATTACTTCACCCGGTTGATCCTTATAACGGGATGCCAATTGTTTCCATACAGCAAGAAACATTTCCTTTTTCCCATCTGGATTGTCAGCCATAGCGTTGAATTCATGGAGATCAAGAATAATCATCAGGTTAGCTTCAAGACTTTTTTTAACAACCCAATCTAATGTTTCGACCCAATGACTATTAAGATGATACATGCTGTCCATTTTTGAAAAAGGATGCAGATTGATACGGACATTAGAAAAGCCTGCTTTTTTTATCATCTTAAAGTAGGATTCCTTAAAACGACCATGATGATAATCTTCCCAGAATAGCCGGTCATATCCAATAATATTAATTCCTCTGCCCAGTCTTTTGCATTGCTCTTTGGCTGAAATATTTTGTGCAGGCAATTCAATGCAAAATGATACAATGGAAATAAGGAGTACCGGGAATAAGGTGATTTTTTTCATAATCTATAAAAGGTCAGCTGATGATGTTTATTTTTTTGCAACTAATGTAAATTCAAAATAGGCAAAATTATTGCCCTTATTGTAATGAAAGGTCAGCAAATGAAACCCGGGTTCAGCAAAAGTAATTGATCCGATTTCCGCTTTGTTCCAACTATGAAAGCTACCTGTATTGAGTGGAAGTTTACATATGCTGGCAGATTTTTGATCAATATCAAATGTAATGGTAGAATCTTTGTGGGCATATAAAGCATCCACTTTATAAGTTCCGGCTACTTTAACATCCACTGTGTAATTGAGCCATTCCTTATCCTCCGTCCAACCGATATAAAATTGATTTACATCCGGGGTATAGAAATTGTTGGTGTGATTGAAATCAGCAAAGTCTTTTGTATAGGAAACATCAACAGCTTCACCTTTTCTAAACTCCCATTCATAGGGTGTTGCCTGAGGACGTTGATGATTCGTACTCTCGTTCAAACCGCCGCTGCCCCTGTTTTCTGTTTCAAAATCATGATATGCTACTCCTTCTCCGCCGAGGTCAAATAGAGCTGCTTCAATTTTTCCAGGTATTATTTGCGGACCTGTGTTGTGTTTTGAATCTATAAAAGGACGTCCTTTATAATTTGCGGGTATAAATGAATAAATAGGATTTAATTTTTTCAATCTCAGGTTCCTAAACCTCACAACTTGTTTGGCAAATTCAGGATCTTTCGGCACCTGCAATCCGATTCTCCCTTTTTTAGACCCGGGCAGTTGTTCATCCAGAATTTTTTCATTGTTAAGGTAAACTCTTATATGGCCACCTTCGCAGATTATCGCCAATTGGTTCCATTGATTTGGAATATACTGGTTATTTCCCTTAGACTCTGCATGATGCAGAATACTACCTGTTAACTTCCTTTTTGCTATATCGGAAATCTGTACTTCATAACCATATCTGTCAGGATCACCTATAGAATCTTTGGGCATACGAATACCTATGCCACTATTGCCATTTGGCGGCATATTGAATTCCAATTCTAATATAAAATCGTCCCATTCGGATGACGTAAACAACCAGGAGTCCTTATGTTCTGAGGAATCCTGGCGACCCACAAATCCTCCTTGCTCAATACTCCAAAAAGCATTGCCTTGCATCTTCCATCCACCTAAATTAACGTGGTTATAAATAGGTGTAAAAACGGTAAGATGATCAAAAGGGTAATCTTCATTCGTAGACCCTTTACTTTTTTCAATGATTTGAGCTTTATTTTCTTTAGAAGAAGTGGGTAATTGAGATGATGCGTGGAAATAAATTAATTGTAAAAGAAGAATACAATGGAGGATAATTTTTTTTCGATCCATTTTCATACAGGTATTTTTTTTTATTTTAAAATATCATTAATCCGATTCAGCTCAACATCCGTAAAAGAAGTATTCTCCAAACACCGGATAGAATCTAGTACCTGATCGGGCTTACTTGCTCCAATTAATACCGTTGTGATCCGCTTGTCTCTCATGGTCCAGGCAAGAGCCATTTGTGCAAGATTCTGTCCACGTGTTTCTGCCAAAATATTCAATTGACGAACTTTATTTAATTTATCTTCCGATACCTGGTTTTCATCAATAGCACCATTACCTCTGTGACTGGCTGCCCTTGAACCTTCCGGTATACCTTTTAAATACTTATTGGTTAACATCCCTTGTGCTAATGGTGAAAAAGGAATACATCCCACTCCATTTTCTTCCAGGACATCTAATAATCCATCTTCCACCCATCGCTCGAACATGGAATATTTTGGCTGATGAATTAAACAGGGTGTACCCAATTGCTTTAGGATTTTGATAGCTTCGGCCGCCTCTTTTGGATAGTAACTTGATATACCTACATACAAGGCTTTGCCCTGGCGTACCATTAAATCAAGCGTGCCCATCGTTTCTTCTAATGGCGTATTCGGATCGGGGCGGTGATGATAAAATATATCCACATACTCCAGGCCCATCCGTTTTAAACTCTGGTCCAGACTTGCAACTAAATATTTTTTGGTACCCCAATCTCCATAGGGCCCAGGCCACATACCCCAACCAGCTTTGGTTGAAATAATTAATTCATCCCGGTAGGGTAAAAAATCATCCTTAAATATTTTGCCGAAATTTTTTTCTGCAGCACCCGCCGGTGGACCATAGTTATTTGCCAGATCAAAATGAGTGATGCCAGTATCAAAAGCAACCCTTAGAATGTTACGGGCATTTTCTATATTATCAATATCTCCAAAATTATGCCAGAGACCCAGCGATAAAGCCGGCAGTAACAATCCGCTGGTTCCACACCGGTTATATTTCATTTTCGAATACCTGGCTTCAGAAGCAGTGTACGTCATTTATTTATGTTTTACTTATTAATCAAAAAAACAAATCCTTCATTCCAAAAATCATTTTTTTTCTCAGGAACCTAATAAAGACAACCATAAGTATAATTTTAAAAAGCTGGTTTGTTCACATACGGAAAACCTCCTGCAGCTTTGTAAAAAAGGATTGTATGCATGTATTCAACACCGGGAGCACTTGCATAGATCTATTTGTTGAAGGGTAGGTAACTGCGTTTCAATAGTAATTTTATGTGTCAAAAAAAGTCAAAGCATTTTTTTCTTTATTGTTTCAATGTTTAAAAGGGTCATCATAGTGTGTTTTCGTATTGCCATGCAGCATCTCATCAACCCTGTTCGTCTTAATCAAGTGCCTTGCCCTGTTTCAAAATGTGCCACCTGATTATATAGAATTTATTAAATGCATCTCAGGTTTTAATTTTTAAGCAGTTAACTAAATATCCTGTCGTGAGATCGTTTTTCATTCCATTGAGGAGTAGGCTCAAAATAAGTTTTGTCCGAAGGATGAAGATGTTGTTTTAAAACCTCTTCATTTAGCTCAATTCCTAATCCGGGTGCTGTAAGTGGTATATTGGCAAAGCCTTTGGTAATTAATTTTCTGCCATCCGTAGTTTTTACCAAGCTTTCCCACCAAGGTAAGTCTATAGAATGGTGTTCAAGGGCTAGAAAATTTTGGGTAGCTGCAGCACAATGAACATTGGCCATAAAAGAAACAGGTGTTCCTGCCTGGTGCATAGCCATAGCAATCCCATGTTCCTCTGCGTAGTCACCAATTCTTTTTGTTTCTAATAAACCTCCTGATGAAGCAAGGTCAGGGTGAATAATATCCACTGCATGTGTATCGATAAGAGGTTTGAAGTTTTTCAACAAGTAAATATCTTCTCCGGTCAAACAAGGAGTTTCCAATGCATCAGACATCGTTTTCCATTGATCCGTCAACTCCCAGGAAACAATATCTTCCAACCATGCCAGTCTGTATTTTTCCACGGCCTTACCAAGTCGTATTCCATTATTTAAATCAAAATGTCCATAATGGTCAGTGGACAGAGGAATATCATAACCTAACATACCTCTTACAGTATCTACCAATTTAGCAAGTTCATCGAGTCCTTTATCCGTGATTTGAATCTGGGTAAATGGATGCATTGTATTTCCATAAGACATATAATTGCTCTGGTCACCCCATTGAGCTAAGTTTCCCTGGCCATTTTGCCAGAATTTATCATTCACCAACGCTCCTGGTATCCCTTTTAATTCGCCGATGCCCAGATCCATCTTCAACCAGGTATATCCCTGATCATTAATACGATAATTCATTAATTTTTTTTGTTCTTCAGGAGAGCCTGCTTCGGGTGTATCGGCATACAACCTTATTTTATCGCGATATCTGCCTCCCAATAGTTGCCAGGCTGGAACATTGTAAGCTTTGCCTACGATATCCCAAAGAGCCATTTCTACGCCGCATACGCCACCTGCCTGTCTGCTTTGACCACCAAACTGTCTGATTGATTTAAAAAGTTGCTCGACATTGCATGGGTTTTGACCTAACAATCGACTCTTTAAGAATAGTGCATAACGTTCATCAGCACCATCCCTTACCTCACCTAATCCATAGATGCCCTGATTGGTATCAATGCGAATAATTGAAGTTCTACCTAATACCGTGGTAGTGCAATATCTCATGTCCGTAATTTTCAATTCTGAAGGTGCCGACATCCTACTTACTTTTTGGGTACTTTGAGCAATAATATCCTCAATAGGAGAGAGCATCAATGCTCCACCCAGGCTAATGCCACCCAGCGTTGTTTTTTTAAAAAATGACCGCCTGCTGAATTCAGGATTTTCTGCATTGCTTTGTTGCTGTTCAGTGACAGGATCCTGATCCTTCAGACCAAGTTTTGACAAGTATTTTTGTGATGGATTCATAAAAGATTTTTTTACATATTTTTAATAATGGAAATAAATACAGATAAAGTTTCAATAGTGCCATGGTTCCCGATCATACTTTGAATAAGATACAGTCTTATTCTTTGGAAATTGATTTTATTGAAATTCCTTCAAGATATATGATCAGCTATGCCTGTTAAATTTTCAATGAATCCTTTGAGACTCTACATTGAAAGCTGTATCCCCATTGGCTATTCTTTTGTACGTGCCGGTATTGATTAATATATTTCATTCTTCTAGAAATAGAACACTCCAGGAAATCCAAATGGCAAAATGATTAGTCTTAATAAAGATTCCGTTTGACGATGATACTTTTATACAGCGCTTTGTAAAAGTAATCATATAGTTTATAAAAAAAAATATTTATAAAATTTTATTTTAGTTTTTTCACAAAATTCTGTAAAATATATTTATAATAATGAGATAATTTTGAGTTAAAATTTTACAGTCAATATCATTTTAAATATCTATAAATCAATTAGTTAATTCTTTAATTCCAAATACCTGTTTTATTAATCAGCTTATTATTTAAGTATCCCTATGAATTTTATAACTACATTTTTTCATGCATTTAAATAAGTATCGTTATTTAGGTTTGAAAATTAATTCTCGTTTGGAGAAATTTCGTTCTTAATATTTTTTGTACACAATTTTTAATGGTGTTATAAATCAGGAAATAGTATAAGAAAGTTTGAAATTATAGTGCATACAATTGATTTCAGTGGATTGAAGTGAAATTAAAGCATTTCAGCTTATCAGGAATGAAAAGGAAATAAACGTAATGATTATTTGGTTTCTTTTTGAGAGAGCTTGAAGAATTATTAAAACCAGCCAATTAAGTTTTTTTACACCTCCTCAATGAGGGATGTAGTTTTATGTTTTATGTATCTGCTTTCTTTAGTTTTTTTATCACCTGATTCAGTAATAATTTGACACGACCATGATCACTTCCTTGTTTGGATCATATGGCATGAGGATATATGTTTCCAGCTTTCAAAATCATACACAAAAGAGATAGGTTTTGTAAGCATCAATTAATATATATCATCTTTGAACAGGTCAAATCATCAGTGTACTGCCGTTGAGATAAACAATAGAAAAGTCCGATCTTAAAAATAACAGTTGGTTTTGATGCTGTTTACGACAGATGTAAACTAGTCCTACATTTTATTTTCAGTAACAACATCGGATTAAAGATCCATCATCAACGTCATAGGATCTTCCAGCAGTTTTTTAACCTTTACCAAAAAAGTTACGGAAGAAGAACCGTCAATTACTCTGTGATCATAAGAAAGTGCAACATACATCATAGGTCTTAATTTAATTTCGCCGGCAATACCTACCGGCCTTTCTATGATAGCATGCATACCCAATATAGCGGACTGTGGTTCATTGAGTATAGGTGTACTCATCATCGATCCAAATATGCCACCATTCGTGATAGTAAATGTGCCACCGGACATTTCTTCCAGGCTAAGTTTGCCGGTCCTTGCTTTATCTGCCAGTTCTTTTATTTTAATTTCTATTTCGTGGAATTTTAATGACTCCACATTTTTAATAGGTGGTACTACGAGGCCATTAGGGGTAGAGATAGCGATAGAGATATCCGCAAAGTCATGATATATCAACTCTTCGCCATCTACGAATGCATTTACTGCAGGCATTTCCAACAAGATTTTGCTGCACGCTTTAGCAAACAAAGACATAAATCCAAGTTTGATTCCATATTTAGCGACGAACTGGTCCTGGTATTTTGAACGCAGAGCCATTATTTCTGTCATGTCTATTTCATTGAACGTCGTAAGCATTGCAGTTTCATTTTTAGCTGAAACAAGCCTCCTTGATATGGTGCGACGCATACGTGTCATTTTTTCCCTGCGTTCGCCCCGGTTAAAGGACACGGCTGCGATCACTGGGCCTGTTTGTTTTGGGTCAGTACTTAAGACAGCTTCAATGGACTTCGGAGCTTTTACTTCTGCAGTTTCTTTTGATTCATTTCCCTTCATTGCAGCAGTTGCATCTCCTTTTGTAATCCGTCCATCTTTTCCAGAACCCGCAATATTTTTACCATCAATATTTTCCTCACGAAGTATTTTAGCTGCTGCCGGGGAAGCAACTGCTGTTTCTGTTTTTGATTTCGAAGGAGAGGATCCTGAATTAGCAGGTGGAGTAGAAGCTGTTGATTCATTAGAGGGTGCAGCAACATCGGTATTAATTTTAGCTATTATAGCTCCAATCTTAAGGTCACTGCCACTAGTTGCAATTATTTGAAGTTGTCCTGCAGCCTCGGCTGGCAAATCGAGTGTTGCTTTATCCGATTCGAATTCGCAGATAGGTTCGTCCATTTTTATGTAATCACCATCTTTTTTCAACCATTTGGATAAGGTTACTTCAGAAATGGATTCTCCCATGGGAGGTACTTTGATATCGATGATACTCATGGTGCAAAGATAAGACGGAAAAGTCTGAAAGTCGGAAAGTCGGAAAGTCGGGAAGATGGATAGTCGGGATGTCGGAAAAGTTTGAAAGTTTGAAAGTCCGAAAGTTCGGAAAGTCTGAAAGTCCGAAAGACGGAAAGACGGAAAGTCCGAAAGTCCGAAAGACGGGAAGATGGAAAGTCGGGAAGACGGAGAGACGGGAAGTCGGAAAGACAATTCGTCATTCGAATCATTCGTCATTCGTAATTCATTTATGAAGTCGGGAAGTCGAGAAGTCTGAAAGACGGAAAGTGGGGATAAAATAATTGGTAATCGATAGTTATTTTAGCAATTAACTTTTTAAATAACACTCTTATGGCATTCAAATTTGAAAAATTATTAGTCTGGCAAAAAGCGATAGACCTTACCGCTGATGTACATACTATCAGTAAAAAATTTCCAAAGACGGAGGTTTTTATTCTTACTTCACAAATTAAAAGAGCAGCTGATTCAGTGGCCTTAAATATTGCCGAAGGTTCAACGGGACAAACCAATAGGGAATTTGCACGTTTCTTATCAATAGCTCTTAGATCGAGTATCGAAGTAGTAAGCTGTATCTATATCGCAAAGCGAAGAGATATGATTGAAGAAAAGGACTTTCAGTATTTATATAAAAAATGCGAGGAGTTATTGGTCATGATAAATAGTTTGAGAAATTCATTGTTTAAGTAAAAGTCCGGAAGTCGGGAAGACCGAAAAGTCTAATAGTCCGGTAGTCGGGAAGACCGAAAGTCGGAGAAGACGAGTCAATTCGTTCATTCGAATCATTCATTCATTTATGAAGTCGGGGAGTCCGAAAGTCGGAAAGTCGGAAGTCTGAAGACCATTCGACACTCGATTCATTAGATATTCGAATCATTCGTCATTCGTAATTCGTCTTTCATTATCTTCACTACATGAATAAAAGCAAGCAGATCCAACTTTCGATCATGATGTTTCTTCAATTTTTTATTTGGGGAGCATGGTATGGTCAGATGAGTAAATATCTTTTTACCAACCTAAATGCAAGCGGTACCCAGGTAGGGAATGCTTATTCTGCATTTTCAATAGCGATGATGGTTGCGCCATTTTTTATTGGGATGATTGCAGATCGATTTTTTGCCGCGCAAAAAGTCCTCGGTGTTTTAAATATTTTAGGTGCTATAGTCTTATTTTTCCTAATCCAGGAAAAAAGTGCCGGACACTTTTTTTGGTGGATTTTAGCCTACTGTCTCACTTTCGCACCGACCATTGCATTGACATCTTCTATCTCCATGTCTCACATGGCCGATCCTGCCAAACAATTTCCTGCCATCCGGGTTATGGGTACGATTGCGTGGTTTGTAGTAACTAATTTTGTAGGCTTTTTAGGGGCTGGCGATAAATCAACTATATTTTATATCTCCATGATCGCCTCTGTGGTTTTAGGAATTTATGCTTTTTTTCTTCCCAATACACCACCTAAAGCAACAGACAAACCCACTTTTGCAAAAATCATTGGAGCAGATGCTTTTGTAATGTTTAAAGACAGATCCTTTTTAATATTCTTTATATCCTCAATTTTAATCTGTATTCCTTTATCCTTTTATTATGCGATGGCGAATCCTTCTCTTACAGATTCAGGGATGACGAATGTAGAGAATAAGATGTCCTTAGGATTACTTTCTGAATTTTTATTTATGCTGGCTATTCCGTTTGCAATGCGTCGATTTGGGGTAAAATGGATATTAATAGTAGGGTTGATTGGCTGGATCGTTCGTTTTTTCTTATTCTCCAATGGAAATGGTACTTCAGGCCTCTGGATGCTTTATGTAGCTATATTATTGCATGGATTATGTTTTGACTTTTTCTTTGTTTCAGGTATGATTTATACAGATGCGAAAGCCGGGGAAAAAATCAAGAGCCAGGCGCAGGGACTTATATCTCTGGCGACCTATGGTATCGGGATGTATATTGGTTCAGTATTGGCAGGAGTAGTAACAGAAAGATATACTATAGGCGGAATAAAAAACTGGAGCGCGATATGGATGGTCCCTGCAGGTATTGCCGCAGTAGTGTTAGTATTGTTTTTATTATTCTTTAAGGACAATACCAGGACGGCGAGTCCTGTAAAGTCCGTAGCTATTTAAAGGTCAATGCTGCTGTAATGATATTGGACTTTAAGTCCGTCGATCTGATATAATGTGCAAACCGTAGCTCCAGGCTTTTAAATGCAGGGATATCCATGACTCCATTTTTAGGAACCATTCGAAGACCTAAGCCAAATGATTTACTTGACAGTTTAGATAAGTCATAATCGCTGGTATAAAACGCTTCTTCTGTTGAATGCATTTTATAGGGGGCAAAATAGGGAACACCATTTTGAGTATAATACCTTGCAAAAGGTATTAAAGAAACGAAAGGACTTGCTTTTATAGAAGCCTCCAGGCTGGCCGTATGCGCATGCAGACCCCAGTCGTCCTGATAATAGCGGTAATAGGGCCTTACCACTATTTGATCTCCTATAAACCAACTGGCTCGCAATCCGATGGGTAGTTTCAATCTCCTGTCAGGCATTTGCTCAGGCTTTGCAGTTCCATTTTCAAAATAAACTCTTTGATAGGTAGTACCCAATAGACCTTCCTGGTAGGATGGTTCTATCATCAAACCTACCTGGAGTCTTTTATTAATGACCTGATTAAAAACAAGACCCGTATTGTATGTATTCCGTGGACTTTTTGTGAGGAGTTCTTTGTCCCTTTCACTTCCATATGGATAGTTAACGGGCCTCAACTCTGCAGGATAAATAACTAACCAATGATCAAAAAATGCACTGACACTAAGACTGATATCCGAATTTTTATTTTTAGAAGATTTGCCAATATTAAATGAAAGTCCTTTTGAAAAGTAATCATATTCACCACTATAAGAAACACCTGCACCCATCGTTAAACCTTTTGGAGTCTCCATTGACCAATTTAAAGATGGGTAGTATCGTTGGTCCCTGTATGATGCTGAAGTAACAGTCGTAATTCCATTTACAATAATGGTTGGACCGGAAGCGACAGCAGTAGAAGCACCGGAATGTCCGTGATGACCATCTCTTGGCGGAGGATAAATAACTGGATTGCTCTGCCCACCAGTAGATCCCTGATTGGTTCCATTATAAGTAATGGCTGTATCAATCCGATCACTCGAAGCACTGGTATAGGTATCAAATCCCATCCCAAAAATGAAGTGGTGAGTACTTCCTCTTTTTGTATTTTTTAAAAGTTTAAGTTCAAATGTGTTGGAAAGATCCGTGAGTTTTTCAGTACCAATTCCACCTGTAACGGCTGAATGATTTCCATTTTGACTATAATAACCCGAGACAAAATTGATTTCATCCAGTTTAAGCGTCCTTGCTGTATAATCTTCATTTGGGTTTAGATACTCCTTTTTTGTTTTAAAATTATCATCTGGCCTGACTGTTCTTTGAGCGATACCACTCATCATGCCAATTAAAAAAACAAGTCCTGAGATTGAAATTCTAAACATTCTGAGAAGATTTTACAAATATTTCTGATGATATTACTTTACGTTCAATTACAACCACAACCACCTCCGGATTTACCACCATTTGCTCCAGATGCACCTTCGCGGTAGAGTTGAAAGTTTTGTTCAAATTTTTCTGCTTTTCGAGCTGATAAAATCATATCTGCATCGTTGAGGTATTGTTTTTGAAATGGTCTGACTGAAACACACGAACTGATGGATAACACGCTTATAAGCAATAAGAAAAAAATCTTTATTCTCATTATCATTTCAATTTTATATTATTTGAAGTAAATAATTTCTGATTCCCATCGATGATGATACAACCGATATTTTTCATTTGATTAATCATATGTAAGCCCTTTGAGATTCCCATCACCATTACTGGAGTCGTGAGTGCATCACATAACTCTGCATTAGGAGAGATAATGCTTACACTGGATATGCCATGAACAGGATACCCAGTCCTGGGGTTTATCGTATGTGAATATTTTCTACCTTCAATGATGACATATTTTTCATAATCCCCTGAAGTTGCAATCGACATATCTGATAGTTGCATTTCAGAAAATACATTCAACCTTGTCTGCGGATCAGCAATGCCAATAGTCCATGGCCGCCCCTCAGGAGTATGTCCCCAGGTAGTGAGATCTCCGGATGCGTTGATGATACCTGCTTCTACACCGGATTCCTGCATTACTCTTTTAGCACATTCGGCCGCATAACCTTTGCCAATTCCACCAAATCCTACTCGCATACCTGCTTTAGTAAGATAGACAGAATGATCATCAGGATTTAAAATAATATTCCTGTAATTGATTAATTGTACTGATTTTTTAGCCAGATCAGGGTCCGGTAACCTTGTCATAGATGTATCGAAATTCCAGAATTTTTTATCTAACGATCCATACGTAATGTCAAAAGCGCCTTGAGTAAGGTCAGAGATACGTATAGATCGTTCTATAAGCTGATAGACTTCTTTGTCTACTACCACCGGTTTGATACCAGCCATTTTGTTGATCAGGTTAGTCTGGCTTGATTCTTCAAACGTGGTCAATAGATTTTCTATTCGTTTAACTTCATGGATGGCCGCTTCAATAAACTCCATCGCTTGTGGGGCATCTTCAAGTACCACACTAATCTCAAATTGATTGCCCATTAGCCGGGTGTTGTGTTTGAAAATTTGGGTATCGACCTGTGGTTTGAGTGTGGTAATCATTTTACAAGTATGGAGTTTAAGGATTGAATAAAATCAGCGATGTTTCCTTTAGGCAAGCCTTCATATTTTTGTAATACCTTGCCTGAGGGAGTCATGATTAAAGTCAAAGGAAAGATCCCATCTGGATTATATTTCTCAGCCAGTTTTTCATTTTGTTTTATTTGCTTAAGATCCAACTGATTTTTTTTAGACCTGGGGAAATCGGCTTTTAATAATACAAAATGAATATCGGCAACTTCTTTAAATTCAGGATCCTCAAAAAAAGTCTCCTCCATCTTGATGCAGGGTATACACCAGTCTGATCCAGAAAAACTTAGCAAAATTAGTTTTTGATCTGCAGTGGCTTGCTCCTTGGCATGATCAAAATCAGTAGTCCAACTGATCCCTTGATTAAGACCGAAAAAACGGAATATTAAAATTAGAATAAGGCCCATAATTTAAATGATTAACGTAATTTCTTTACGATATGGTAGCCTTTCAGGTACTAAGTTGCATTTATAAATACTAAATATTTTTTTTAACTAGCATTTAAGAGCGGCTTAACCCTACTTAACAGTATAGGATTCGATCTATGTATAACATATTTATTCACAATTAAAATTATGTACCATGAAAACTAAAGTGTTTACCACATTGATGTTCTCCCTGATTACTTTTTCAATTTTTGCAGGTGACCTCGAAGGCTTTTGGCGGTCTGTCGATCAATCCAGGAATATGGAAGTCCTGTATACCACAAAAGGTATCAAGGCCAGGCAAAATGATCGTACAGGTACTGAATGGATTAATTATGATCGGTTTGATGATAATCGCTACCGGGATTCCAGAGGTAACTATTTGAACTTTTCTGGTAATTCCCTGGAATGGTCCACTTCCGACCGAAGACAAGTGATTAATTATTCCCGCAACAGTAATAACACGAACTATAATAATAATGGAGCCTATAATAGCGGAAACCGACCTTCTGATTGGGGCGGAGGTAACGATCCCCGAGCTAATAATGGAAGAAATGATAATGTTGACAGGGGATGGAACGATCGTAACCAATCAGATCGTGATTGGAATAAACGGGATCGCGATAGCTGGAATAATTATTATAAGTCTTATGAAGGTAAATGGCACAATCATACTACCGGTGAAAAGATTATCGTAGATCTTACCCGCAATAGCTTAAGAATAAAATTTAAAGGCGAAAAATGGTTTGATGTTGTAGAGAGAAACCGGGGTTTATTCGTTGATAAAAGAGGTAATGAATTTTCATTCAGAGATGATCAAATTGTTTTTCATTCCACAGATGGAGATTTGTCTATGCGTTTTTATTGTGATGCCAGATGCGATCATCGTGACGATTATAGATCAGAATATTGGAAATAATGAAGGAATGAAGGAATGAAGGAATGAAAGAATGAAGAATGAAGAAATGAAGAATGAAAAAATGAAGAATGAAAAAATGAAAAAGGTTCTCAGCCTTTCTGACTTTTCCGTCTTTCTGACTTTCGGACTTTTTAGAATGAAGGAATGAAGGAATGAAGGAATGAAGAATGAAGAAATGAAGAATGAAGAAATGAAGAATGAAAAAATGAAAAGGGTTCTCAGCCTTTCTGACTTTTCCGTCTTTCTGACTTTCGGACTTTTTAGAATTGAGAATGAAGGAATGAAGGAATGAAGAATTTCGATTGACGAATTACGAATGATTCGAATTACTAATAATACAAAAGAAGTATGAAAAAGGTTTTTCCGTCATTCGGACCTTTTGAATGAAATAAGACTTGCTTTAAATTGGTGGCCCGGAAATCAGCAATGGTTCCGGGCTGTTTTTAAATTGATTTGCAACAGCTAATGCGAACTGCACTTCATGTTGATGAAGCTAATTTTTCTTTTTCCAGCCAATCTTCCCGTACAGGACAAAAACAATCCAGGAATTTGACTTGACTTAAAGCCCTACCGGAATGAGGAGTATCTGAAGGTATATATACGGACATACCGGGCGTCATGATTTTAATATCGCCATCAACATTAAATTCGAATGAACCTTCCAGCAAATGGCTCCATTGTTCATGCGGATGCTGATGTACGGGCAAAACCGCACCATCATCTATATGCAAATACCCAAACAAGACTTTTTCAGAATAAGCAATAGGACCATTAATTCCATCCCAGATTTTAATCGAAGGCATGGTTTTAAAATCATAATAAGGCATAAATTAAAATTAAGTAATTAAGGTAATGAAAAAATGAAGGTTGCATAAATTAATCAAAAAAAATTACCTTAGATAATATGAAATTAAGAATTATAATAGGAATGGTGCTTATAGCTACAACCATAGCTGCACAGACACCCAGTAAACCTGCTAACCCTTTTAAAAAAACTCCGACACCGGCACCGACCTCAAAACCTACTACTCCGGCACCTATACCAAGTCCTACAAGTCCCTCTACTCAGAGTCCGCCAGTGCCTACTCCGACTACCATACCAACAAGTCCGACCCAATTGCCATCTAAAAGCAGCCCTGTTATTACCACGCCTACATCTCCGGTTATAAAAACCAGCATTCCACCTATTACGGGTACTGACCAAGAGCAAATAATAACAACCGTGATGAGGGTATTTGATGCTATGAAGATTGGAGACAGTAGTTCTCTGCGTCCTTTATTTAGTCCTGCTTGTGTATTGTATACGGCTGATGCCAATGCAGCTGGCCAAAATGTGCTTACCCAGGAATCGATTTCAGCTTTTATACAATCTGTAGGTACGCCAAGAAAAGAAGTGATAGATGAAAGGATATTGAAATATAAAATAGATATGGATGGACCGCTTGCCCAGGTATGGGCTGATTATAATTTATATGTGGATAATAAATTTTATCACTGTGGAGTAGATGTATTTCAGTTGTACAAAAGTCCTATAGGATGGAAAATTTTTGAATTGGCAGATACACGACGGAAAACAGGTTGTGGAACAGATCCGAAGGATGACGTTTCAATGTTCCTAGATAAATGGCATGCAGATGCCGCTGCAGCTAATGCTGACGCTTATTTTGGAGCTATGGCGTCCGATGGAGTATTTCTTGGAACGGATGCTACAGAACGATGGAGCAGGGATGAATTCAGGGCATGGGCTAAACCACAATTTGATTCCAGAAGAGCCTGGAATTTTAAACCCAGTAAACGAAATATCACGTTGATCAATGATAATACGACAGCCTGGTTTGATGAAGAATTGACTACCTGGATGGGAACATGCAGGGGATCAGGAGTCCTGATTAAAACAGGTGAGGGATGGAAGATCAAACAATATAATCTTACCATTCTGGTGCCTAATGGGAAATTGCAGGATTATTTGAATGTGATAGGTATGAAAT
>JBDTUE010000064.1:0-18857 GCA_040007895.1 Saprospiraceae bacterium
ATATCAGCTCCTGCAAATCCGGGGGTCATTTCAGCAAGGATGACTGGATCTACATCGTGTTTTAATTTGATATTCTTTAAATGAACGAGGAAGATAGCTTCACGACCTTTAAGATCCGGTGCATCTATACCTATTTGTCTGTCAAATCTACCAGGTCGTAATAGAGCATTATCTAATACGTCAGGTCTGTTGGTTGCAGCCATCAGGATTACCGCTTTATCTGTAGGGAACCCATCCATTTCAACCAATAATTGGTTAAGAGTGCTTTCTCTTTCATCATTACCACCTTGCCATGTATTTTTACCACGTGCACGGCCTATGGCATCTATTTCATCAATGAAAATAATACATGGTGCTTTTTCCCTGGCTTGTTTGAAAAGGTCACGGACTCTTGAAGCTCCTACTCCTACAAACATCTCCACGAAATCAGATCCACTGATAGAGAAAAAAGGTACACCTGCTTCTCCGGCAACAGCTTTAGCCAATAAGGTCTTGCCAGTTCCAGGAGGACCTACTAAAAGGACTCCCTTAGGAATTTTGCCGCCAAGGGCTGTGTATTTTTTGGGATTCTTTAGAAAGTCGACGACTTCCATTACTTCTTCCTTTGCCTCATTAAGTCCGGCAACATCTGCAAAAGTCACATTAGGAGTACTATCCTTATCAAATAAAGTAGCTTTAGATTTACCTATATTAAAGATTTGACCGGCTGGCCCGCCGCCACCGCCACCGCCAACTCGGCGCATGATGAAAAGCCAGATGGCTGCTAATAAAAATAATGGGATGATCCATCCAAGTATCGGACCTACCCAATCAGTCCTTTTTTCATGACTAATATATACTTTACTGTTATCCGGTAGATCTTTATTGAGCTCAAACACCTGGTTTTCCAGTGATTCCACTGAACCAACTGTAAATTCAAAATGTGGAAAATCAGATGTAATAGTATTTTTAGCGGCATTGGGATATTTACTTACACTATCTTTTTTGAGATAGACATAAGCTTTTTCTTTATTGATGACTACTACTTTAGCTACGTCACCAGCCCTTACCATTTGTTGAAAATGCCCGTAATCAATTTCAGATTGGCTGGTTTGATTCAGCATTAATTGCATGATAAGTATAAAGGCCACTACCAATCCATAGATCCAGTAGATATTGAAATTAAATTTTTTAAAATTCTTTTTGTTTTTGTCTTTGTCTTCCATGATTCAGTGTTCAAAAGTACTGTTATTTCATAAACATTTTAGAAATGGCTTCGTTCCTGCAAAAGGTTAAATAAAGTCTAAACTTGATGGAACTCCACGGTCTTTGCATCGCTCCATAATTGATCGATTTCATAGTATTTCCGCGTGTCCTTATAAAAGATGTGTACAATAGTGGTGAAATAATCTACCAGGATCCATTTGGCCTGAGACGCTCCTTCAATATGATTAGGAGTAATCCCCATACTGGACTTTACGGATCTATAGATATGTTCTGATAAAGCTTTCGTCAATGTAATATTGTCTGCTTCACAAACAATGAAAAAATCAGCCGGTCCATCTAAGCCCCGCAAGTCCATCAGGGAGATGTGATGTCCCTTCTTATCCAGAATGGTATCTACGATGAGATCATTCAGGGGATCTTTAGGGAGGATTTTTGATTCTTTAGCCTTCGGTTCCGGTTTAACTTTTTTATCAGTTTTGATAGGAGATTTTGCAGCTTTGGGGGCTTTCTTTAAAGGGGTAATGCGTTCAATTAAAGCTGCGGGTGCTGAGTTTTTTCTTTCTTTTGCCAAATGAATTAATTATTTGCTTTAGAAAATATATAGTTTATTTGTTTGCAAAAATATGAAAAATGGAGCACTTGGTGAGGACATTGGTAAATATAAGATCTTATTGGATCGGGTTTCATCTACTCATTGGTTTGCGTTGGAGCTTTTACGGGCCGGTAATGCGGAGCATGGTACGATGGTCACCTGCCTGGAGCAGACTCATGGCAAAGGCAGGTTAGATAAAAGCTGGGATCATGAAAAGAGCAAAAATATTGCAATAAACTTTATTTTAAATGAGATCAACGCCGGTACTGGATTTACAGCAGGACATTTATCTATGGTAGTCGCTTTGGCAGTATGTTTTACTTCTAAAGCGACTTTAGGATCTGATGTCAGAATCAAATGGCCCAATGATATTATCAGCCAGTCAAAAAAGATAGCCGGAATCCTGATCACCAATCAATGGCGCGGTAGCCAAATGGAATCTTGTGTTATCGGTATTGGAATAAATATAAATAAAGTCGATTTTACAGGGATACCGCAGGCAGGGTCTTTTAAATCGCTTACAGGAAAAGAAACGGATGTGAATATCGTCATTCAGACGTTGATTCAACAGATGAACCACTGGTATAAATTATTATATCATGATGTTCAGGAAGTGGTTGATGCATATCATCATGATTTGTATGGTTATCAGCAATTTATTCAGGTAAGAGTCATACGGGATGATACACTACAGGATGCGAAAATAATCGAAGTTGATCAGGATGGAATTGTGAAACTGGAATTTAAGAATGGAAATATCAGGTCTTATGATCTGGATGAATTAAAAATTATTTTTTGAAATGAAAGCAATCTTACTCACTATAGGTAATGAAATTTTGAGCGGACAGGTGGTAGATACCAATGCTGCCTGGCTGGCCCAACAATTATTAGCCATCGGTATACCGGTAAAAGAAAAGTGGTCCGTGGGTGATGAACTGGCCGAAATCATTGAAGCTCTGGAGCATGCCTCTTTGAAAGGAGACCTCGTCATTACTACCGGAGGCCTGGGACCTACGGCAGATGATCTCACGTGTGAAGCTCTTGCCAGATTTATGCAGGTAGAAAGAATATTTCATGAACATACTTTCGAAAACCTTACTAAAATTTTTGCTTCTTTTGGCAGAATCCCCACAGAATCACATAGAATCCAGTGTTTACTTCCTGCAGGGGTGAAAGTCCTTCCAAATATTGCGGGCACTGCACCGGGTATGTACTTTAATCACAAGGGGGTTCATCTTATTTCTATGCCCGGAGTACCTTTTGAAATGAAGGCCATTTTTGATCCGCATGTAATCGAATTACTGAATACTGTGCGTTCAGGTCCCAGGAGGTCCAGTCACACTTTTAATACGATAGGTGAAGGAGAAACCGTATTGGAAGATTTGATTAAAGATATCACGGATAGTGCACCCCGTCATATAAGCTTTGCTTTTCTTCCAGACATTTACAAGGTTAGAATCAGGGTTGATCTGGATAGTGAAAATGAAAATGATGTGAAAGATTGGCTTGCAATTATAGATGCATTAAGAATGCGGTTGTTGCCCTACCTGGTAGGTGAAAATGAAATTACTCTTGAAATTGCTATTGGAAATTTGCTAAAGAATAAAAACTGGATGATGGGTACAGCCGAGAGTTGCACTGGAGGTTATGTGGCGCATACGATCACTTCGATTGCCGGATCATCGGAGTATTTCAAAGGAAGCATCATCGCGTACCAAAATAATTTGAAAATGGATTTATTGTCTGTTCCTGAGCAGACTCTTATGGAACATGGTTCGGTAAGTGAAGAGACGGTGCAAGCCATGGCAAAAGGAGCGTTGAGCTCCCTGGACATTCAGGTTAGTGTTGCGATATCTGGTATAGCAGGACCTGGAGGCGGTACTAAGGAGAAACCTGTGGGCCTGGTGTGGATAGCCTTAGCGGATTGTACCGGCAAACTAGTTTCGAAAAAAATTCAGTTGAGACGAGACCGGTTGTTGAATATCAGAGCAAGCAGTACGATGGCTCTGATCTTGTTGTACCGATTTTTGTTGAATGAATAATTAGTACCTTTGGCATCAATGGTTCATGATTTGATCATGCCCAAAATGGGTGAAAGTATTACAGAAGCTACAATCCTAAAGTGGCTTTTGAAAGAGGGAGATTTAGTTGATCTCGAACAACCTATTTTAGAGATTGCCACGGACAAAGTCGATTCGGAAATTACATCTCCGGTGCAGGGAAAATTGGTTAAGATATTTTTTAATGAAAATGAAGTCATTCCTATTGGTATGGTCATTGCTAAAATATCTGATCTTATTGAATCTGTTGAAGACGAATATGAATCCGTCATTCTGGAAGAAAACGGAATGGCTGATCTGGATGATTTTAATTCTGAAACCCTATCTGTTGAATTGGATACCCAGGTGCCATACATACCACAGCCAGAATTTTTAGAACAAGAAACGATAAGCCAGGAAAAGATTGAACAAGAGGTTGCAAAAGACCGTTTTTATTCCCCTTTAGTAAGGACCATTGCTAAAGAAGAAAATATCACCAGAGATGAATTGGATTCCTTAAAAGGTACAGGTGCAGAAGGAAGGGTTACTAAATCGGATATCCTCCAATACGTTGATATCAAGTCCAGGAAGGATACTATTAATTCTACGGTGACGGAAACAGAACTAAATGTTCCTCCAGCGGAACCCACAGAGATTAAATCGGTTTCGTTTCAGGGAGAACATGAAATCATAGAGATGGATCGCATGCGTCGGTTTGCTGCGGATCACATGTTAAAGAGTAAACAAACGTCACCGCATGTTACTTCCTTTATAGAAGTGGATGTTACTAAAATCGTGAAGTGGAGGGAAAAAAATAAATTAAAATTTCAAGAGAAATTTCAACAAAACATTACATATACTCCCATATTCCTCGATTCGATTATAAAAACGATTAAACAGTTTCCATTAATCAATTCATCTGTCAATGGATATCAAATTATATTAAAGAAGGATATTAATATCGGTATGGCTACAGCCTTAGCCAATGGAAACCTGATTGTGCCGGTTATTAAAAAAGCAGATCTGCTTAATCTGCAGGGTTT
Organism: Saprospiraceae bacterium; assembly: GCA_040007895.1. Taxonomy (GTDB): domain Bacteria; phylum Bacteroidota; class Bacteroidia; order Chitinophagales; family Saprospiraceae; genus JADJLQ01. Next base: position 4,881 of record JBDTUE010000064.1, read on the forward strand.
AGTACATGCTGTAAATGACCTTGCCTCAAGAGCAAGGTTAAACCAATTGAAACCCGATGAAGTAATGGGTGGAACATTTACGGTGACGAATATTGGCTCTTTCGACAGTTTGATGGGAACACCAATCATCAATCAACCACAGGTTGCTATCCTTGCTATTGGTTCAATTAAGAAAAAACCTATTGTAATGGAAACGGATCATGGAGACGTTATTGGTATAGGACATTGTATGTTTATGTCTTTGTCTTACGATCACCGGATTATTAATGGATTTTTAGGTGGCAGTTTTTTGAAAAAAATAGCGGACTTTATGGAGACGTTTGACCCAAATACCTCTTTTTAATGAAAGTATACAGGTTCATTAAATTATTGAAATTTATATTGCCTTGTTTTATTGTCCTGTCATTGCATGGACAGACAAATGAATTCTTATTGAAACAAGCGGATGGATTTTTTCAGAATAGACAATTTATCAAAGCAGTAGTATTGTATCAGCAACTTCAGCGTATAAATCCAAAAGATGAATCACTCAAACTAAAAAGAGCCATTGCAGAGTATGAAACTAATAATCTTGATACAGCGGGTCGGTTGGCAATGGATCTTTTGAAAAGCAATGTCGAAAAAGCCCGATTAGCAGAATACCTCTATGGCAAAATATTAATGTCGAAAGGAAAATATACAGAAGCAGCGGCACACTTCAAGCAAAGTCTCCTTCATACACCGGATACTCATGAATTGCATGATAAATTGATAGATGAAATTAAACGATGTGGTTCAGGGGAAATATTGTTATTTCAACCGAGCCAGGTGCTGGTAGAGTCAGCGGGACCTGAAGTCAATACGGTATGGGATGAAATGAATCCTGTGCCCAGCATCAATTCAGAAAGCAGAATTTATTTTAATTCAAACCGTGAATCTGTTGGAGCCCCAGGCAATACTGGAGATGGATTTGAATTGCCATTTGATATGTATGCAAGTAATCTTACAAATGGTGAATGGTCAGATATCGGTCCACTCAATAACGAGCTCAACACCAAAGAACATGAATTGTTAGTTGATTTCAGTGAACGAGGTCAGGTGGTATATTATAAACGGGGCAACAGATTGGCAGATTTAAAAATGATCACAGACACATTTAGTCAGAATGGTGATAAAAGAATCGGTGCGTTTGATCATCCATATGTAATGCCACAGGATGAGGTGATATTTTTTACTGATTCTATTGTTTTGATTTCAAGCAACCGGCCAGGAGGATATGGGAACTTTGATTTATATTATTCTATACGACAGAAGGATACCTGGACTATCCCGGTAAACCTTGGTAAATCGATCAACACTCCCTATGATGAAATCAGCCCTTACCTGGCATTCGATGGTCGTACGTTGGTATTTAGCAGCAATAATACCAGGAGTATGGGTGGATTTGACTTTTTTACTACTTACTTCAATGACCGTACTAAGTTGTGGTCTGCTCCTGCTAATCTGGGAGCTCCGCTCAATTCCAGCGAAGATGAAAAACACTTTAGAATAACTAAAAGCAGATTAAGTGCATTATTTGATTCAAACCGAAAATCCGGTGAAGGCGGCTATGATATATACTTCGCTTATTTTAATCAGGCTTGGGTACCCCAGGTGGAACGATCAAGACCGGTGTTTTTTGGACTGGTAAGACAAGACACTTCTACTAACCTGGTAAATTCTGGAAATGGTCCGCAAAATTCTAATTCAAAAATTTCACTTACAGTTCCTACCGTATTCTATGTATCTGATGATCAATTTGAATTGCCATCCATGACTAAACAATTGGATGAAGTGGTACGAAGTTTACAAGTCAATCAGAATGTCAATGTGATCGTTGAAGTTTTTTCAGATAAGACGGTTCAATCTACGGGTCAAAATCTTTTATTTTCTATAAAGCGTGCAGAGATAATAAAGGAATATTTTATTAATCATGGAGTAAAACCATTCCAGGTTATTATTAAAGCGTATGGTTCAAATTTTCCATTAGCAATTGAAAAATTAAATGATAAACCTAACCCTGCCGGGCAAAGCCTGAACCGGCGAATAGAATTTACTTATTATATGTCAGAACCAGGATTTGATAAAAAATTTGAAATTCATAAAGTAGATGTCCCGGTCAATGCATTAATTAAATCCGGGGAATTGGATCAATTCAGATCCAAAGAAAAAAACTTAAACTATAAAACGTTAATCATCTCCGCCAGTAATCCTGCAAATCTGGAACCTTATATTTCAGACAGCAGTAGTACTTTTTTTATAGAAAAAAATAATATCAATGGTAAGTATGAATTGATGAGTGATGCTCAAACTGATTATTCTATGGCAAATAAAACCAGGAAAGCCTGGGTAGCAAAAGGATTTGACGATGCTGTAGTAGTGGCCTATATCGATAATGCAAGGATCATGCAGAATGTCATCTCCAAATGGACGGATATCTATCCTGACCTGATCAATTATATCTATCGCAGTGAATAATACTCTCCTTACTTTAATACATGGGACATAGAGATTCATTTATCTCCCAAAGTCTTAAGAATATCAGGACCATAGAACCTGAGCAGCGTATATCCCCTTATATGTGCAAAGAGATCATAAAACAATGGTCCGGAAAAGGATCAATAGTCATTCTTGAATTGAATGCAGGAGAGGGAAGTATTTCAAAACAAATTTTAAAAAAATTGAATCCTGATTCCAGGTTGATTTCCTTAGAAGCCGATGTGACCTTTTGTAAAATACTCAGAGAAATAAATGATAACAGACATACGGTAATCCAGGTAGATGTTCTTGATTCAAATTTTGCGTTGACTTCCTTGCCTATTGGGCAGGTAGATATTATCATTTCAGCAGTTCCTTTCATGCATTCATCCGAAGAGCAAATAACGAAAATCGTTCAGGATAGTTATGACCGGTTAACTGATGACGGTAAATTCATTCAGGTGCAATATTCATCAGCGGCTAAAAAGTTATACGAAAAGATTTTAGGTGTTGTTCAAATTAAATTTTTACCATTTAATGTTCCTCCGGCTTTTTTGTTCATCATGAACAAATCGATTAATCAACGGATTGAAATAAATGATAAATCAGGAAAATCCTGATGTAAAATTTCTGAATCAGCTCCATTCAACCAGACATAATAAAACCCACCACTGCCTTTGCCACATAATTTGCAGAAATAAGTACCCTGCTCTAGTCCAGCTTCCCATATTTTTCTCATAGTTGGTACGATGAGAGGCTGAAATAATTCAAATTGTAATGAAGATATTTTTTGAAACAAAGGAGACATATCGGGTTGATCTACTTCAAGGACATTACGGATAAAAAGACTATTTATCCCATTTAACTCTTCGATTTTAGTTTGGAAAGGGAGGGAATTTATTTGCTCATAGAACCATTGAATTGGGCTTGTGTTTATTCGCTCTGAATTGGAATCAATCAGGTATAGATTGGTCACTAATTTTTCGTAAACGGGATTTGTTTCCGGTAGAAGCCGGGTATTCTTATTTTGAACTAAACACCCTCTTTGAAAGTAGGAAATCAATGGGTCAAAACCTGAACTAGTTCCGTGAAAACAAGATTCGATCATAGCCAGTTGTTGCTGAATCAATTTTATATCACTCGTGGCATTTAAACCATATTCTTGCAATACAGCCGCGCTTAAAGCACCCGAACCTCCTAGACCATAACCTTCAGGTATATTAGATTCAAACAGTAGCCCACTATTAATATCTTTCAGAAAGCTTTCTATATCCAGAAAGTCAATTTTTTTAGAAGCCAGGTATTGAAATAAATTTTCTAATCGTTCATCTACGGTTTTGCCATAAGCCCATTGTCCAAAAAATTTAGGAAAGGGTATCCCCAGGGCTTCTCCGCCTGTCAATACGGTAAATTCACCGGCCAATAATAATTTAGCAGGAATTTTATTCCCTTTCATCATAGTACTATTGAATCAAGTAATACTTATTGTTTTCCCTGGCGGGCTATTCTATACAAGATCAAGCCAAGGATTATAAAACAAATGGTACCGAGTATATTATAACCTCCATTGCCTATAATGGATTCGAGCCTGGGACCTATACTTATTTTCTCCATTGAATCAAGATATTTTACACTCAAAATGGCAATAATAACACCGGCAAGTGCACCGCCGGCCACTAGCCCGGTAGCAAACAATTTTCCTTTGCTCAATTCTTCATCTTCATCAATGATAATAGTGTCTTTCTTTGCTTTCCAATCCACGATCCCTTTGATCATACCCCCAATGAAAATCGGAAGGGTAGTACTCAATGGAAGATATAAGCCCACAGCAAAAGACAATGCATTAACTCCACATAGCTGAATGGTAAAAGCTATGAATGCACCAACTAATACAAACTGCCAATCCAGGTTAAATGATAATAAACCTTTTATTAAAGTAGCTAACAGAGTTCCTTGCGGAGCAGGATATTTGTCAGAGCCAATAGCATGAGCTACTCCGGTACGTAAAACTTCAGCATCCTGATCAAGATATCTGATTGTAAGCCCGATTACAATCGACGAAACGATAGCACCAATAAACAAAGCAATCTGTTGATATCGGGGTGTGGCCCCTAAAATATATCCCGTCTTCAGATCTTGTGAAGTATTGCCGGCATTGGCCGCTGCTATACAAATCATGGATCCTACGACCATAGCCATGGGTTCATACTTTTGACCTGTCCAGCCCATTACGATGAAGATCATTGCCGTCCCCATTAAAGTAGCGATGGTCATACCACTTATTGGATTGGAACTTGTACCTATAAGCCCTGTAATCCGGCTCGATACTGTTACAAACAATGTTCCGAACACCAGTATCAATACGCCAATAAATAATTTACTTATCCAGGTATTACCCGGTATACCGGGAATGAAAGATAAAATCAATACTAATACTACGCTGCCGATCAATACGACTTTGATATTGATATCTCTGTCAGTGCGTTCACTAACTTCCAGATTGGCAGAATTTAAATTGAATGATTTAAAACTACTGCTGAATGAAGAGATAATAGTAGGAATAGTTTTAAATAAAGTCATTAACCCTCCTGCTGTCACTGCACCAGCACCAATCTGGCGGATATACGCTCGATATAATGCAATCGCAGGACTTGTAAACGTATGAGTTTCTGGAACCCAACCACCAGGTCCTCCTGCCGTATTAAGGTCTATAAGATATCCTAATTTGATCAGTTGTTGTGCTATGGTATCCGGAGGTACCAGTGTAGCAAGCAAAGGGTTTAATCCAAGCCAAGCCAATACGCCACCAGCTACAAGCACACCGGCAATCTTTGGACCTATAATATAACCTACTCCTAAATATTCAGGAGTGATATCAGCATTAAATGTTGCGGAAGGCAAATACTTATTTTTTGCTGCAGTCACATAAGAAGGTGTTTCAGCAATAAAATGTAACACCTTTTGCATTAAAGCGTAAACCGTTGCTATACCCAATCCGAGATAAGCAGTGCGTGCGAAATCACCACCTTTTTCCCCGGCTATAAGGACGGAAGCACAGGCAGTCCCTTCGGGATATGGAAGATTATCATGTTCATCTATTATCAGTGGCCTTCTCAAAGGAATCATGAGCATTGTCCCAAGGACTCCACCCAACATAGCCAAAGTCAATATGGTGAGATAATTAAAATAAGATTCTGAAGACACACCTCCATCTTCACTGGCAGATAAAAATAAAAATGCCGGCAATGTAAATGCAACTCCGCCGGCTATAGATTCACCGGCTGATCCCGTAGTCTGAATGATATTATTTTCCAGGATCGTAGTATTAAATAATCGCCTTCCAATAGAAATGGCAAGTACTGCAATGGGAATAGAGGCAGATACAGTGAGACCCGCTTTGAGTCCAAGATAAACTGTAGCTGCACCGAAAACAATTCCAAAAAAAGCTCCTAATAAAACTGCTTTCCAGGTGAATTCCGGTATGATAGTGGACGACGGCACATAAGGACTAAACTGCTTTTTTTCCATAAGTTGGTATTTGGTCTGTTTATTAAACTTAGTAAGCTCTATTTTATTTTTTTACATTCATTGAATCTTTCTTAATGAGCTGTTATCAATCGTCAAGCTATTTCTGATTTGCGGTATCGGATTTCGGTAAAATTCGCAAAATCGTCAATCGTCAAATCGTCAATCGTCAAGCTATTTCTGATTTGCGATATCGGATTTCGGTAAAATTCGCAAAATCGTCAATCGTCAAATCGTCAATCTTCAATTGATTTATTTCGGATAATGGATTTCGGATTTCGGAGAAACTCTTCAATCGTAAATCGTAATTCGTCATTCGTAATTCGTAATTCGTATTTCGTAATTCGTTATTTACTTCACTTCTCCCATCAATCGTTTCGTCCACGGGATTAAGATAAACATAACTAAAGCTGCCAATGCACTGGTAGCAAACACGTAAAAGAAAATCTGACTTAATGGGAATGATTCAAACAATCCACCAACCCGGCCACCAATCCAATTTCCTAAGGAAGCGCCAAGAAACCATATCCCCATCATCTGTCCAACAATCCGAACCGGAGCCAATCTGGTCATGGCACTCAGTCCTACTGGAGAAAGACATAATTCACCAATGGTATGTAAAAAATATACTCCTAATAACCAGTATGCGCCTACCCGTTCTGTTCCCCCGCTGATCATTTTTGCTGCAGGTACTAAGAGTAAAAATCCAAGGCCTGCAAATAATAATCCAAACGTAAACTTTAATGGAGTTGATGGTTCCTTTTTCATGTTATTCAACTTGAGCCATATTATCGCAAATACAGCAGATAATAATAAGATCCACATTGAATTGACGGACTGCCACCAGGTCGAAGGAAATTCTTTACCAAATACAGTATTATTGGTATTGCGGTCTGCAAATAATGTCAGGGTACTTCCCGCTTGTTCAAAAGCACCCCAAAATAAGGCAGCTGCGAGGTAAAATATGATGATCGCAACGATTCTTTTTTTCTCCTCACCATTGAATCCACCGGTTGTAAATAAAAAGAAAAAGTAAACAAAAGGTACCACGAGTAAGAGTATGCCCATTAAATTGGAAAGAGCAGTAACAGAAAGTGGGTATATCCCTGTTAAGTGGAGCGCAGATAATAATGCGACAGCAGCTACTGTCCATATAGCTGCCTTGGAAAGTGTTTTGTTATTAGCATTTGAATCACCCTGCAGTTCTTTAGATTTAAGTCCGGCATCTCCTAAAAATTTTGCGCCCCATCTGAATAAGAAAAGCCCCAGTATCATTCCAACCCCGACAATAACAAAACCAAAATTCCAATCAATTTTTTGTCCGACATATCCTGCTAATAGCGGTGAACTAAATGCTCCGAGATTGATACCCATATAATAAATAGAAAATGCACTGTCTCTTCGTGGATCATCTTTGCTATATAAAGAGCCAACCATCGTAGATACATTAGGTTTTAATAATCCTGTGCCAATACAATTGAATAAGAGCCCTGCATAAAATCCAGGTTTTCCCGTAGTAAGACCAATCAATAGATTACCTGCTGCAATAATGACCCCACCCCAGAAAACAGAATTACGTGCCCCCAGGAATTTATCGGAAACCCAGCCTCCGGGCAGATTCGTAATATAAACACCGGATACATATAATGCATACAATGCACCAGCTTCTCCTACACTCATTTCAAGTCCTGGATTCTGACCGGAGACGGCAGCTGTCATGTATAATATGAGCAAGGCTCTTCCGCCATAATAACTGAATCGTTCCCACATCTCAGTTCCAAAAAGAATAGCTAATCCTTTTGGATGTTGTCTGAATTGTGGAATCACGATGGCTGCTAACAGGGAAAAGAAAGCAATAAATCCGAGATACATCATAAGGTTTAATATTGGTTATAGAATTTAAAAATAGACAATTATGGCTGAATGGGAGATATTTTTGATAGGATTAGTCCGCAGCAACACAAGTTCACTTTTCAAGTTATTTAATTGTCTTTATCTGTGAGCATTGGTTGATTTCAGTCTCTTATTTTTATGATTAAAATCCACACATAGAAAAGGACCTTACGGGAGCTATCGAACCATAAATTTGGACAACGGTATTTATATATCTTTGCCAAATATGAATATTGTCGATTTTATACTTCACATTGATCAGCATCTGGAGCATTTTATTAATCAGTACGGTACATTTGTTTATGCAATTATGTTTCTGATTGTTTTTTTAGAAACAGGATTGGTGGTCACCCCGTTTCTTCCTGGTGATTCATTATTGTTTGCTGCCGGAGCATTGGCGGCAAACCCTGCAAACAATTTCAAGATCTGGATTATTATTCCTTTAATGATCGTAGCTGCATTGGCAGGTGACAATTCAAATTATTTTATTGGCCGGTATCTTGCCAAAAAAGGGGCTGGTGCAAAACTCTTTGGCATATTTACTATCAAACAGGAATACATCGATCGTACACATGCATTCTATGAAAAATATGGTCCTAAGACAATTATACTGGCAAGATTCGTACCTATCGTTCGGACCTTCGCACCTTTTGTTGCCGGAGTGGGTAGTATGACCTATCGCCGTTACATCAAATATTGTATTGTAGGAGCTATAATATGGGTGATGATTGCAGCCTGGGCGGGATACTTTTTCGGTGGATTGCCCTGGGTGAAAGCTAATTTTGAATTGGTGGTATTGGGCATTATTTTTATTTCAGTGATGCCGATGGTATTTGGATATCTGAAAAGCAGGAAATCAAAAAATCTTAGTAGAAATTGATTTTTTTACTCGCTATTCCTATAAGTATAGCGTGAATTAAAAATGTATTGATTACTCCTGCTATCCTTCAATAACCATAAAGAATTTGTTATCAGATGGTATTGGATACTTACAAATTAATCAACCAGGTGAATGACTTTAATAGCTAATTACTATTTTATTATTTGTATCCTTTGATTATAATTCAAATTATTTTGATCGTGCAATTGTAAAATATATGTTCCGGGGACCATTGAAGATACCGGTACTCTGTATATAGAAGCAGAAAATTCAATACCCGATACGTTTCGTTGCCAGATCACCGTTCCATTCGTTGAGATTAACCGGATATCGTACTTGCTATTTTGATCTATCTGGTTCATCTTGATGTTGATAAAGTTAACAGCCGGCACAGGATATACGGAGAGAGATAGTCCGGTTGTTACTTTTTTTACTACGTTGCTATAGATATCACTGCCATCTGCTGAAACCATTCTGATGCGGTAATAATGGATTTTATTATGATCAGGATCGTGGAGGTATTGATATTCCGAAGACTCATGGAGATTACCATCGGATTTTATTTGACCGATTTCGTCGAAAGAAACACCATCCTTACTATATTGAATTTCATACCGGGAATCCGTATTGTCATTTAAAACATCCCAGGTCAATGCGTGCTCACTATTCCGTAAGACTTCAACATCTAAAGTAATATTTTTGGCCACCAATGTCACTGGATTGCAATTACCAGCAGCACCAGGTTGTATCAATGACAAGGTGGGCCATGAATTGATGAAAACTGAATTCAATTCCGCATTGGGTGCACAAAACCAGTCTTTCAGTATCGTACTATATACCTGTTTATAATCATATTGCATTGCTACATTGTCATTGACCGTAGCGATGGCAGGAATGTCTGGATTAGTACCTATAATACCACCCTTGATATCAGACCCGAAGACAAACATAGGTGCAGCTAATCCATGATCAGTGCCTCTGCTGGCATTGGATTTGATTCGCCTGCCAAATTCGCTAAAGGTCATTCCAATTACCCGTTTATCAATATTGAGGAGTTTCAAATCTTCATGGAAAGCCTTTACAGCTTTCGAAAACATACTTAATAAATTTGGATGAGTACCGGTGAGGTTATCCGAATTGACCTGGTTGGAGTGTGTATCAAAACTGCCTAAGGTTACTAAATACATTCTCGTTTTCAATCCTCCTTTAATTAGTCTTGCCACGATTTTGAGATGATCTGCAAGGGTATTACCTGAAGGATAGCCGTTGTATTGTGAAGAGACAGCCCTGGAAGCATTTGAAATAGAAGTAGCATAGGCATTGGCTGATCGTGACACCTCTCTTATATATTTTAGCTCATCCCCAAAGTAGGTGTTAGCGGTAGGATCTGTATTGCCATTGACCAAATTGTAGAAACTGTTCGTGTTTTCCAGGGAATAACCTAACACACCATTAGCGCCCCAAAATACCTGAGAGACAGAATTTCCGATTTGAATAGCCAGGGGATCCGGCATCTCCGCAGATGGATAGGAGGACGGGGCTTTAGGATATTCATAATCCAAATAACGGCCACTCCATCCGGTGCTCAAGACCTGATCTGAATTTGAGCCCGTCATCCAAATATCCGTTGAACGGAAATGAGAAAAATTCTGATTGGCATAAGCTACGGATTGAATGATAGATACATTGCCATTATTATACATATCCCGTATTTCAGTCATTGCCGGATGTAATCCCGTTGACAGGTTTCCCGTTAAACCGAGAATTGAAGATTGTGGAAGTATGATATTACTCCTCGCATTGGCCAGGTCAGTATATTGATCGATGGGAATGACGGTATTAAGTCCATCGCATCCTCCGCTCCATTGAATCATAACTAACACCCGGTCCGTATTAATAAATGGCAAAACCTCAAACAGTGGATTTTTTTGGTATGCATGCATGGTAATACCGGGAATCACCACCGGCAACATGATAGGTGAGAGTGTTTTTATAAAGTTTCGTCTCTTCATCGTCTGGTTATTTTAGAAGATTACATCAATTGATATTCTGATAAGTTCATCATATACTTATATAAATTGGTTAGACGGGTTTTTACTGTGTTTAATGCCATGGTATCACTTGGATTAGAGATATAACTATTCCAGGCTGTTGTCCAGTAACTGTCATTGGTTAAACCAGTCAATAGAAATGATTTTAAATAATCTTTTGAGGTCTGAGACAGATCTTCTCTCAGTAAATAATCGATACTGTCCTGGATTAGAATATTTGGATTGGAAGGATTGGATAAACTGGCAGCATACTTGAGGGGGTCTAATTTAAACGTATAACCTTTGATGGTATATCCTTTTGCCAATAGAGTATCGGAATATTTATTTCTTTTTTGTAAGGTATTGGAATTAATCCATAACCGGTGAAATGCAGGCGATTGATAATAAGCCGGCCAACCTGCAACATTAATAGGATTGCCTATTTCCTGATCCTGAAGGATAGATTCAGTTCGCAATTTATCAAAAACAGCATAATATGGTATGATGGGATTGGTCGGTGGTATAGAAATATTAAACTCTCTGACCATACCCACTAAAAAATCGACAGGACTTTTGATCATGCCGCCATTGGAAAGGCTGTCAAAAAAATGTTGACTTTTAAACAATTGTTTGAGTACAGGCGCAATCTCATAATTATTTGTTCTAAAGGTTAGTGCTAATGGAATAATGATATTTGCTTCAATGGTTGCATCAACATTATAGTGTACAAAAAATCGATAAATTTCGCGGCATATAAAAAGAGAAACTTCATTTTTTGAAAAAACCATATTGATCAAATCATCAAGTTCAAGTTCTCCGGCAGAACCGGTACGGCCCAGAATGATCTTATTATTGTAAAATGCTGAAAAGGTTTTATTCCCCGTATAATGTTTGTTTGGATCGAAACTATACGTACTGCTTGCTGCTGTACCCGAATTATCCGTGCGGTAACCAGTAAGTACTTTAGCTGCTTCTTTCACATCGTTTTCCGAATACCCACTGCCCACACCAAGTGTAAATAATTCCTGGAATTCTCTGCTGTAATTTTCGTCCGGTGCATTTTTAGTGTTTAGATAACCATTTAAATAACGCAGCATTTGGACATCAGTGGTCACTTTCTTGATCAGGACTTTATAATTACCCAATGCATTTTCCCTGTATAATTTATTATTGAGATAAGTCCATCTTGCTCTACTGGTATCCCTATATTCCGTGGGAAGAAGATTATGTAAAAACAAAACCATTTTTTCAACAATACTCCTGTTCTGAAAGATCATGCGTTCATGCCACCAACAGCTAAAGGACCTGAAGCGATATCCTTCCTGCTGAATTCCATTATTGATCAGCCATGGAGCATTTACCCAGGTTTGCCCAGACGGTACATTTGGATCAGAAATATTATTTAAGTCCGTATAGTGATTAAGCGGAGGCAAAGGCGGGGCGGATAAAGGAGTTATAAGTTCATCCACCATGAAGCTGGTTGTCTTGTCAGTAAAATAATCTACATCAGCTTTTTTTGCACCGAACATAGTCCGCTTCAATAGATGGATAATTTGCTTTTTGGTCCAGGGACCATTATATGGAGTAAGGCCGGAAGTAGGTGTAGGAGATAACTGAAATTCAAGCAACGCATCCAGTTGCTTCAGTTTTCCATTCATTGTCAAATCGTCTTTCATGAAAGCTAAATTAATTAGTAAGGAAACTTAGCTTTAACTTACAATAGCATACATCGCTTTATTTTAACATTTTATTTTTTAGTTCTGAAATTCATTTATCTTTTGGTATAAAATCCATTTAATAAAGATGGCAGGAACTCATTTAATAAATTTTACCACTTTTTGAATAAACGAAGATCAATTCTTCAAAGTCTTTTTTTCAAGGATCATCCCGCATGATAAATGAATGAATTCTATTTTCATTATTTACATTTGTAAGTAGAATAATTTTATTAACAGATTAATTTACCCGATCTATTCCAAATAATCCCCAAAAAACCATGTTAAACCCAGTTGCAAATGCTTGTATCATCTTTGCGATCATCCTGCTCAATTGCAAAGCAACTAATGATAAAAAAGAAAAAGATTATCCGAATAATGAAAAGATTTCAGGATATAATTTCACGAAGCCCGATCGTATTATAGAGCTTCCTTACGAACTGTCCGAAATATCAGGCATTACTCCAATCGATACAAATACCCTTGCCTGTATCCAGGATGAAAGTGGTGTTCTATATCTGTACAATCTTAGTTCCAACGAAATCAAAAATAGATTTACATTCTATGACAAAGGAGATTTTGAAGATATCACCCGGGTAGACACTTCAATGTATATTTTGAGGAGCAACGCTACACTTTTTGAAATTAGTAATTATGTTGCCGACCCGACTAAAGTCAATTTGTACATCATGGGAATTGAAGCTTTGGACAATGAAGGCCTTTGTTATGATAAGGATCATGACCGGCTCCTGGTAGCCAGTAAAGGGAATAGTGGGAAAGGATCGGGTTTGAAAAATATCAGGGATATCTACGCCTTCGATTTAAAGACAAAGACACTGGTCGAAACTCCGGTTTTTAAATTCGATGAGCGTATTATTAAACAATTTGCCCTCGATCATAAAATAGAAGTCCCGGTGAAACAAAATAAAAATGGAGAAAATGAACCGGATATTAAATTCAGACCTACAGCGATATGTATCCATCCTATTACAAAAAAATTATTCCTGTTGTCAGGACCTGATCATGGTATATTTATCTTTTCTACAGACGGGACACTCGAGTATTTTGAAATATTAAATCCAGATCTGTTTAATCAGGCCGAAGGGCTTACTTTTTTAGAAAACGGAGATTTATTAATTTCGAATGAAGCCGGAGAAAAAAAACCTACCATATTGCGATTTAATTATAATAGTAAATGATGTTTAAATTGCAATCATCGTAAACAAGAGCATTCATTAAAAAGGATTTATAAAATAATACATATGAAAAAATTTAAAAATTACTGGTTGTCGAATCTTGTCCTGTTAATTACTCTTTCTTCCGTGTTAAACTATAGATTAGTTGCACAAATAGGAGTGGGAGCTAAACCTGAGAAAGGTGCAGAAATGTTTTTTGACGGAAGCAGAAAAATGCTTGATGAAAAATGGGAATACTGGCA
>JBDTUE010000065.1:0-18674 GCA_040007895.1 Saprospiraceae bacterium
ACGGCTTTGATGTACGTGTACATGGGTCATATGAAATTCGATCACACTAAACTGTATGAAGATGATTTTTGGGATAAAAACAGGATCCGCAGAATCAAGGCCTGGGTGATGGGCATTAATTCAAAATCCCATTCGATTCAATTAGATAACGGAACTACGTTACATTATGACAAATTGATCATAGCCAGTGGTTCAAAGTCCAAAACATTTGATTGGCCGGGCAAAGATCTCAAAGGAGTGCAGGGCCTATATACAAAACAGGATCTGGAATCGATGGAGGCCAGTTCGCCGGATATTAAAAGAGCCATCATCGTTGGAGGAGGATTAATCGGTATAGAAATGGCAGAGATGTTTTATTCCAGAAATATCCCGGTGACATTCCTGGTAAGGGAGTCTAATTTTTGGAATCATGTATTGCCTATGCAGGAGTCGCTGATGATCAATCAGGAAATCCTTGATCACGGAATCGATCTGAAACTGGAAACAGAATTAACTGAAATTATAGATGATGGCAAAGGTCATGTATCCGGTGTCCGTACCAGTAAAGGAGAAAAAATCAATGCACAATTTGTAGGCCTCACTGTAGGTGTAAGTCCTAATATCGAATTTTTAGAAAACAGTATTATTGAAACGAAAAGAGGTGTACTGGTAGATGGTTATCTTCAATCTTCTCAGCGGGATATATATGCCATCGGGGACTGCGTAGAATTGAGGTCTCCTCTTCCGGGACGTAAATCAATAGAACCTATCTGGTATGCGGGGCGTATGATGGGTCAGACAGTGGCGCATACGATTTGCAAATCCCCGGTCAAGTATGATCCGGGTATTTGGTTTAATTCAGCGAAGTTTTTTAATATTGAATATCAGGTCTATGGCAATGTACAACCGCGGATAGCCAATGAATTCAATTCGTTATTCTGGCAACATGTGTCCATGAATAAATCGATTCGTATCAATTACAACGAATCCGATCTCTCCGTTACAGGATTTAATCTTATGGGTGTCCGATACCGGCAGGAGGTTTGTGAAAAATGGATTAAAACCAAAACGAGTATTGAAACGGTATTACAACAATTAAGTCTTGCCAATTTCGATCCTGAATTTTTCGAACAGTATGAACATCATCTGCTCGAACAATACAGGCACTATTCCGGCAATGCACTCACCCTTACATCAAAACGCAATCTCAACCAGGTGACCCGATTCCTTCAAAAAAACAATAGTTAAGTCTATGTCCACCCAACCGTCCTTATCTATTAGCGCCAGTGTCCTTACTCAGTCTTTGACCATTAAACAAAAGATTTCTTTAAGTTTAATTGGTATAGCAGCATTAATACAGCTGGTTTATTGGATTAATTTTTCTGTAAACAATGCTCTCTTCTATTTATGGACTTCCCTCCTGCTTGCTACGATCGGGGCTTTATGGTATGTACAAACTACCTATGGCCATCGAACGGCTGGCATCAAAAACAATATGATTTGGTTCAATACGCTTACTAACCGGGGCATGTGGGCATGGTTATTAGCTATATTTCTTACCGGGTTTTATATTCTCTTGTATTGGTATCCTGAATACCTCGGGCAAGGTGCAAAAGAAAACACCGGATTGATCAGGTTATTTGACCCTTTGAGTATGGCATTAAAAGGAAAACCCGCCACTCAATGGTTTGTTTACGGGACCTTTTACACCTTGATCATTCTGCTCATGGGTATTAAATTTATTTATAAGTACCGGTATAATAAGTACCAGATTTACCGAACTATCTCTGTGATGTTTTTCCAAGTTGCTTTTGCTTTTATTCTTCCGGAGATCATGCAGGGGTTAAATCAACCGTACAATGATTTTAAAAATATATGGCCACTTAATTATTATTTCTTTTTAGATTGGCATATCGATGAGTTAATCCGGAGTGGAACATTGGGTTACTTTATTCTATTCTGGGGAATTCTTTCTTTTTTGATCTTCACACCCATCCTCACTTATATTTTTGGTAAACGATGGTACTGTTCATGGGTATGTGGTTGTGGTGGATTGGCAGAGACTGCAGGTGATCCTTTCAGGCATTTATCTGACAAGTCATTAAAAGCATGGAAAATAGAACGATGGATCATACATAGTGTATTAGTATTCGTTGTCCTCATGACAGCAGCTGTATTGATTAATCGTTTTACAGGTTTTAATAATTATTTTTTGTTTAGCAGTTATGACCTGGATAAATGGTACGGATTTTTTATTGGTTCCGTATTCTCCGGTGTGATTGGAGTTGGATTTTATCCCTTGATGGGAAGCAGGGTATGGTGCCGATTTGGTTGTCCTATGGCTGCCTATCTGGGTATTCTTCAAAAAGTCAAATCAAAATTTCGCATCACTACCAATGGCGGTCAATGTATCAGCTGTGGCAATTGCTCCACGTATTGCGAGATGGGTATCGATGTCAAAGCGTATGCACAAATGGGGCAGGATATCGTAAGATCATCTTGTGTCGGATGTGGTATTTGCGCTGCAGTATGTCCCAGGGGAGTGCTCCGACTGGAAAACGGATCTGCAGATATCGATACGAGGACGGATCTAAAGAGGACCATTCATATAAAAGAAACAGAAGTGAAGTTATTTTAAGGATGCGTCGTAGAATTATTTACAGATTATAGAAATACACATTGTTTTAATTCCGGATATTCAGGCATTGAGAATGCATTAGAGCAGATTGACTCCAAACAGTTATTAGCTTTTTATATATAAGATTAAATAGAATTAAAATAATCTCCATTGATCCATTAACGGAACCTTTCTATAAGTGATACTTCTCTTTTCGACGAATAAAATCCAATTATAATGGTCATCGCATGAACACTAGAGAAAATCTCCTAATTTTGGCCTATGCTTAGATTGACCGATGTAGTCAAACAATTACTGATCATTAATGGAATTCTGTTTATAGTAAGTCTGCTTCCTGTATATCAATATCTCCCTGATCTCGCACTTTATTTCCCTGGCTCTGATCGATTCCGGCCATACCAGCTGGTGACGTATATGTTCATGCATGGAAGTATGAGTCATTTTTTCTTTAATATGCTTATGCTGGTAACTTTTGGACCGATGCTGGAGGCATTTTGGGGTAGTAAACGATTTTTGTTTTATTATCTTTTTTGCGGATTAGGTGCTGTAGTTTGTCATATCCTGTTTTGGTATTATGAGGCTGCAGGAATGGCACCTGGAGAGTTTATGGGTAGTGTGGTAGGAGCTTCCGGAGCTCTATTTGGAATCCTGGTAGCTTATGGGATGTATTTTCCTGATCAACAATTAATGCTTCTGATACCTCCGATCCCACTAAAGGCTAAGTATATGGTGATTTTTTGTATTGGACTGGAACTGTTCATGGTAGCTGAAGGAGCTCAGTCGAATGTGGCACATTTTGCTCATCTGGGCGGTGCTCTATTTGGCTTATTACTTATCCTTTATTGGCGCAAGAAAAAATAATATGTTTTCATCACTCTGGGATGATTTTAAATATCAAATAAGCAGGGGAACCCGGCTCAATCAGGTCATTTTAATAAATGTCACTGCTTTTGTTTTAATCCTGTTGGTACGATTAGGATTCAATATGTCGCAAGGAGTAAATGCGACGGGATTCGGATCTGCTACCGATCTACTTTCATTGCACACGAATCTTAATTATATTTTATCTCATCCATGGATTTTAATAACCCATATGTTCATGCATATCACCGTAATGCATATACTGTGGAATATGCTCATGTTATATTGGTTTGGCAATATTGTCGGCGATTTATTAGGTGATCGTATGGTCTGGCCGGTATACCTGACATCCGGTTTGATGGGTGCACTGACTATAATATTTTTTTCAAGGGTATTTCACTATCCATCTGGCGAAGTCATAGCATATGGAGCATCTGCCGCTGTAATGGGCTTTATATTGGCAGCCACCATTATAGCTCCGGATTATATTTTAAATTTATTATTGATCGGCGAAGTCCGGTTAAAGTTTGTAGCTCTGGTGGTGATCCTGATTGATCTTGTAGGTCTTGCTGAAAACAATAATACAGGAGGACACATCGGTCATCTTGGGGGGGCCGCCGGTGGAGCTTTGTTTATTTGGTTTATCCGTCAGGGTTGGACATTCCCAAAATTGACCAGAAAAAAAGAACCTACAAAAATAATCCCAATGCGTAGAACGGTTGTCACATCTACTCCTGTCAAAAAATCTTCGTCTACTAGCGGACCTGGTGCGATTATTCAACCACAATCAGAGATTGATAGAATCCTGGATAAAATAAGCGCAAAGGGTATTCAAAGTCTTACCCAGGAAGAGAAAAAGACGCTGGAAGATGCCGGGAAGAAATAATTTAGATTTTATTTATCCCAGCCTTCCTAGCCCTATTTACCTATTTATATTTCACCCATACATTATATGATAAAAGAGGTGTCCTCATGTAGTACACGGGATTAATAAATTAAAAAAACATAGATTAAAACTGGATAATCAAAACCAAAAGCCAGATTTGAATTTTAGCTTATATTATTAATTCAGTTTATTTTATCCTATGATCTATTTAGTTACAAGGAACGGTCACATTACTTTCAATAGTACCTCCAATAACTTTATTGTTGTCCCCACAGTTTTTTATAATTTGTACAGAACTGGCTACTACCACGGTATTATTAAAAGAAGTAGGTGTGGGGTATCCAAATCGGGTAGTCGCACCCTGTAGTTCGATATCATATACACCATTATTGTCGGCTTTATTGTGTTGCAAAAGATTTCGACTAGCTCCATCAACTACTAAATATCCGTCTAGTATATTATGATCTGATGAGTTAAAAATTACCAGCCAATTGGATGTCGTGTTTTCCGTATTTATTAAAGTACCTGCTACTGTTAAAACTCCTGGAGTAAGCTTGCACATGAAATGTCCAAATACGTTTTGATGCATGATATTACCAAGGCTCAATCCCAGGCTTCCGCCGGTAAAAATTCCCATGACAGCACCAGAAACTTCATTTCTTATGACTTGATTGTGCGAGCCATCACTAAGGACTATTCCTTGTGCTAATGGTATAATACCTGTTTGCCATGATAAGTTGGCTGCAATGGTATTGTTTCCAATAGTACAATAATCACTTTGATATAATAATATACTGCTCACCCAGTTTTCAAATTTATTTCTGACAATTTTTACACTTCTGGAGTGCTCTACAAATACAGCCACTCCCGGAATGGTATCAGTACTTTTAAATGTAATGCCCTGAATGGTGCTGACCCATCCCTTATCTGTAATATGTAATCCAGGAGAAATGTGCAAGGTTGGGGAAAAGCTTGTTCCGCTAAATATCAAATTTGCACCATATCCTATGATACTAACATATTTATTAATCACTACTGTACCACTTTGAGTATGGTCTCCTGGTTCAAGAATGATAACGTCCCCATCTTCGGCACTAGCTATAGCTCCAGTTAAGGCATTGGAAGATCCTGCTGGAATGACTATTTGATTCCCGCGTGATTCAAGCGTTTTCTCCCTGGAGTTGAGTAATATCCGTTCAGCATACTCTATGTCTTCTGCCCTGATATTGTCTTTGTACTCAGATGGAATGAATTGGGCTATTCCATCTGAAGGCTTCCATTGTAATTCGTCAGTACTTGTTTCCTCTGTGATTATTTGATCATGAGTACAGGCAATCATTACTATGGTTAATGTGAATGCGATAACATAAATAAAATTTGGCTTTTTCATATATATGTTTTTGAATTTAAATTACTCATTAATGCAAATAATTAACGGTCTCTGAACTCAGATTAGCCAGTGCTACTTTAATTTTAAGCAATAAATTTAAATTAGCGCCTTGATTTATTTTGAGATAATGGGTAACTGGTAGAATGGAGGGATTATAAGCAGGAAATGAAGGATAACTGGTGTTAGTCCTTTCTATAAATTATTGAAGATCAACTTTAAATAATCACACTTCCCATTTGAATCGGAATCAAATCCCATTCATTCAAACTATGATATGAGAGCATGGTCCAATTTAAAAGTAAGCGGTATTAAAAAAATTGAATAGAATATGGACGCCAGAGTTAATCAGCTTTTCAAAGCATCATGAAAAGAGGTCCAGGCTTGCACACAGATTTTTTCTATTTGGTGCCAATCATCCTGATTGATCATCTGTCCTTTACCATCCCTCATCAACATAGCCCTCACCCGCTGGTCTGCGTAAGTACCAAAGCGGCTTGCCGGAACTGAAAACATGGTCTCACCCTGGTTTCCAAGTATGATTTTCCAGTCTTCCGGAGAGTGCATATCTGATTCTCTGCGGACGATCCACCATTCCAATTCCAATTTTGCCATCTGCAGATAATTAAAATGGGTATCACTCATTGACTCAAGCTGCTTGTAATATGCATTGAGATATGGAAGCGCCTGTAGATATTCATTGCGGTCATGTCCTTTTTTAAAGATAAAAGCAGCTTTACCGGAATAATATGAAATCATATACGACCTGAGCCAGGGAGCATGAAACTGTGAACGCATCAGGTGGCCAAGCTGGAAAAATAGTTTTACCGGTTTGTGTTCATAATAGGAACGCCACATCGCTGCATCCAGCAAACCAATTTCCTGTGGATCAAATTTTTTAAAATCCCTTTTTACCGGTGAATATAGGTCAAGAGCCAATCCTACGATCAGTACTATCATTATCCCGGGGAAAATGTACTTCTTAAGCATTGTTGAAACTTTTTAATACAAAGTAGAGGGTAATATCTGGACACACCAGATCAGATTTTGTTCATTTTTTAGTCAAAAAAATTTTAATTATCTGAGGTTATCTACAAGAAGGTAACTACTTTAAATTGAGGGGTTATTGGTACCGGAGGCGAATAAGTGCTGCCTGTTTAAATATCTCAAACTTGATTAAACATGAAGAACTTCGGGCTCGCTTATTTTGCAAAACAGACCATCATCAATACCGCACAGGCAGTTCCATCCATGGTAGGTTCATTGCTGGTATAGTCGCCGATATCGTCGTGATATACTACATATTTGTTTTGAAATGCGGCAAATGGATCTGCATGTGTGAGCGTTAATCCTATTTGTTTCTCATATGTTGAATAATAAATTGGTCCGTCAACCAGTCCTCCCGGCACCTCCTGGTGCGTAATGGCATAAGTGCTTGTATGTACATCATGAGGATAGATACCTGTGACGGGAATGTTCATAAACATACTTGTCCCCCATGGATTACGCCCAAAAAGCCAATCCCTCAGGGAGTATTTATATGAATTGAATTGTAAATCACCTGTCATTTTTTCATATAAATGAATTTGAATGATGAGATCCACTAACAAATTATTTGAACACCAGATAAACGGAACTCCGTGGCTATATACATTTTTTCCTGCCCTGATCATTGTTTGTTTGATTCCATTCCTATAATATAAAGCCAGTGTTTTTTTAAACGAAGCATCTACGAGGGGATATAGTTCAGCATGTGCAATGTTCAGAAACGGATAAAACTGATAGTGTGCAGAGGTATCTTTTTGTATCCAGGACAACTCGCCGGTGAGTAAAGCATATTTTTTTGCATCATCAAGATACTTTTTGTTTTTAGTGGCTTTATAAAGTTCAGTTGCTGCCCATTCCATATCATCTGTCCACGTATCCTCATTGTACCGGTAAGGTGCGCCATAAGAATTGCCTTGTTGATATCCCGGCTGAAGGAGGGCCATATTGTACAGTTCTTCTGCTGCTTTAAGACAGGTGTCAGCGAATGCGGGATCAAATTTTTTATCTTTCCACACCTGGTATCCAAGAGCAAGGGCTGCAGCCGATCTACCGGCGAGATTAGCTATTCCGGTAGCTTCACTTTTATATTTATGCAATCCCTGTGGCTGACCAGTAGCCATATAAGCAACCCGGTAAGAATTTTTACCCCAACCATAATTACTCAGATCATTCATCGGGAGCTCCCAGCCGGAGTGATCCCGATCATCCCCTACCATATGTATCAGTTGGTTTGGTGAACAATGTAGCTTAAGTATCCAGTCAAGCCCCCATTTGGCTTCATCGAGTACATCGGGAATCTGGTTAGCCCCAGGCCTGCCGAGTGCATCTACACTATCTATAAAAAATTTAGAATTCATTTGGTAGGCCATGATCATACGGGCAGTCGCATTACTGGCGGTGATAAGGTATTTGAGCTGATCGCCGGCATCATGCCAGCCTCCCCGTACATCCACCACAGTAGAATCGGGCAAGGGCCCACCACCCATGATTTTACCATCCAATTGATGACATAGCTGATTAAAATATGGATTAAACCCGCACCGTTGCTGTCGCATAAATTGAAGAAGGACATCTGGTAGGTGATTATACGCCTCGGATTGAACTAAAACATTGGTCAATGATTTTCCTCCAATGGAAATTTTATATAGTCCGTGTTTATTTATTTTGGAAAAGTCTACTGTATAATAATGTTTTTGAGGACTATATCCCAGGGTCTTTCGCTCAACGACAGGACCCGTATAAACCAATTTATCATCCTTGTCGATCACATTAAAGTTGCCTTTCAGTATTTCATTTGAAAAAACTACAGCAGATTTGAAATCACCTGGACGGTATCCTACCTGGTTGGTCCTGATATACGTCTGGCTTTGTAATGAAAACCCGGTTGAAAGAATGTAAGCAAGGTTGAGGTATATTCTTATACGCATTGTGGCGGGACTTAAACTCTAAAAATAACTCTTATTTTAAAAGATTGTACGAAACCATATCACTTATCAATTAAATTAATCAATACTTTTTAAAATAAATGAAAGTAGTTTTGTTTTTATAACTACTGATGCTCATGCTAAACAGAAGACATTTTATTGAAAAACTAGCTCTTGGGTCCGGCACTTTAATATTGACTAAGGCTAATCCCTCATTCCTGGAAGAAAAAAAATTGGGTATTGCCCTCGTAGGCCTGGGTAATTATGCAACGAACCAATTAGCTCCTGCGCTACTAGAAACGCTTAACTGCAAACTCACCGGTATCGTCACCGGTACTCCTGCTAAAGAAGAAAAATGGGCTAAACAATATAATATTCCAAAGAAAAATATCTACAACTATCAAAACTTTGATACCATAAAAAACAACCCTGATATCGACATAGTGTATGTGGTCCTCCCCAATGCAATGCATGCCGAATATACCATCAGGGCAGCTAAAGCCGGTAAACATGTAATCTGTGAAAAACCAATGGCGTTGAATGTCCAGGAGTGCAAAGAAATGATCAAAGCATGCAATGATCATAAGGTAAAATTATCGGTCGGTTATCGGTTATATTTCGAACCTCATCACCTGGAAATGCGAAGACTCGGTACGGAAAAGGTGTACGGTAGTGTAAGAATGATTGAAAGTAGTCTCGGATTTTCTATGGCTGACCCAAAAATCTGGCGTTTAAATAAAGCGCTTGGAGGTGGTGGTGCTATTATGGATCTGGGTGTCTATTGTATCCAGGGAGCCCGCCGCACTATCGGAGAATTACCGGTTTCTGTTACCGCCCAGGGGTTTATACGTGATAAAACTATATTTAAAGATATCTATGAAGGAATAACATTCCAGATGAATTTCCCAAGTGGGGCTATATCTAATTCCACGACCACCTATACTTCATATGTAGACCGGCTTCATGCCACTACAGGATATCAATGGTATACTCTCCAACCCTCGTTTAATGCAACCGGGGCAAAAGGAGAGTTCTTAAATGACAATAAAGCTCAACCCATGTCATTTAAAACAAAGGCATTTCAGCAAATCGACCAGATGGATGATTTTGTAAAATGTATCAGAGAAAATAAAGTTTCAATTGCATCCGGTGAAGAGGGTATGACCGATCTTAAAATCATAGAAGCAATCAAAGAGTCTGCAGATCGCGGAGGCACGGTGAAGCTTATGTGGTAAAATATTTATTGATTTGCCTTTAAACACATTCAATTTTTAGGAAGTTAACATCTGATCTTTCATTCAAATGGGGGTAATAGAAGACTCTGGACATTAAATTCCAAAGTAATAGCCAATACATTCATTCTCCAATATTCACTCGTTCATCGATTGAAGTCCTTTTTTAATAGAAAATCCGGAGTAACATGCTGATTTTCACTTAATCTTGTGCATATTTTTGAAAAACGATGAATAAGATGAAAAGACTCTGTTTTCCGATAGTAATTTTCATGATGATTACCGGCCAGATAATTGGTCAAAATCTATGGAGTTTGCAAAAATGTGTCGAGCAGGCCAGGGAAAACAGTATTTCTTTGAAGCAGAACAAATTGAATATTGTACGGGCACAAATCAATAATACCCAGGCTGTTCACAATCAATATCCAAGGCTTAATGCAACTGCTAATTATGGATTAAATTTTGGACGGACGATTGATCCGGTTACCAATGATTTTGAGACCAAATCCATTGGAAATAACAGCATTGGTGTCTCGACGGGTGTACTGCTTTTTAATGGAGGCTTTGTCCAAAACAATATAAAACAAAGTGTATTGGATTTACAAACTTCCAAGTTGGATGTCGATCAATTAAGTGAGGACCTTGCGCTCAATGTGGTACAATATTATATCGCGATATTATTTGCCCAGGATAGATTGGATAATGCCCGCATCCAGGTGCAAACCACCACTCAGCAACTGGATCAGATCGATAAGTTGATAGCTGCCGGTAGTAAACCGGAAGGTGATAGGCTTGAAATCCTTGCTCAACAGGCTCGGGAAGAACAAAACATTATTGTATATGAGAATAATGTAATCAGCAATAAATTAAACCTGAAACAATTGTTGCGTCTTCCTATAGAACAAGCCTTTGAAATTGAACGACCTTCTCCGAATGTATTGCAACCATCTATCATAGATCAAAACTTGTCCGGTATTTATAATTATGCTTTAGAACACCGGTCCGATATCAAATCCGGTGACTTAAAAATAAAGAGTGCCGAATTAGGAGTTAAAATTCAGCAAGCCTCGGCTATACCATCTATAAGTTTTGGTGGAAATCTCAATTCTCTTTATTCCAGCTTAGCTCAACGACGCGCAGATGGTTTTACCACGGTAAATTCACCGGTTGATGTTCTTTTTAATGGTCAAAATGCCCACCTTGATATAATCAATAAAATACCGAACACGGAAAAAAACCCTTATTTCTCCCAATTGGATGAAAACATCGGGTATGGTTTTGGATTAAGTATGAGTATACCCATTTATAATAATTACCGTGCTAAAGCCAATGTACAGAGAGCCGAAGTGGAGGTAGACTTTACCCGCCTCACAAGCGATCAAACCAAAGAAACACTCAAAAACAATATACAGACAGCACTCAATGACATGCGTGCCACGGCCAACACCTATGAAGCTGCCAAACGCAGTACTGCTGCTCAAAGACTGGCGTATAATAATGCAAAAACAAAATTTGATCTGGGTTCAGCGAATACGTTTGAACTGTTGACTGCTAAAAACAAATTGGATATAGCGATCACGGAAGAACTGATTTCCCGATACGACTATATATTCAGGTCCAAAGTAATTGACTATTACCTCGGACGCAGGATCGCATTAAATTAAATCACTTAACGGGATATTCATACTAATACTAACTCATTGTAATAACATAGAATCATGGAATCAAAAAATATTCAAGGAAAGAAAAAAAAGACTAATCGATGGTGGATATGGGCGCTGGTAGTGCTGTTCCTGGGCTTACTGGCATTTGCTTATTTCAAAAATAAAAATAAACCCAAAGGTGAAAAAGTCACTACTGAAAAAGTTCAAAAAAGAACCATCCGGGAATCCGTATCAGCTAGTGGTAAAATATTTCCTGAAAAAGAAATTAAGATTAGTTCAGACGTATCCGGTGAAATCGTCCAGCTTGATGTATTAGAAGGCGACAGTGTCAAAGCAGGTCAACTCCTTGCCAAAATTAATCCCGATACCTATGTCTCTGCTGTAGAAAGGGGCAATGCCGGCGTAAACAATGCCAAAAGCCAGGTGGCTATGACTCAGGCTCAAATAGAAACTGCTAAAGCACAGATAGAACAAACACAAGCTAATCTGGATAATGCAACTAAAGTTCATAATAGAAACATCGAATTAAAAAAACAAGGTGTTATCTCACAGGCGGATTTTGATGTGTCCCTTGCAAATGTGAGTGCTCTGCAGGCAAACCTCCGTTCTGCTCAATCAAGCCTGAACAGTTCCATGCAAAGTTCTAAAGCAGCAGAATTTACTGTAAAAAGTAGTGAAGCATCGCTCAAAGAACTTAGAACCTCTCTCTCCCGTACTTCTATCTTTGCACCATCGTCAGGTATTATTTCCAAACTTAATGTTGAAGAAGGTGAACGGGTAGTAGGTACGATCCAGATGGCTGGTACTGAAATGATGAGAATAGCCAATTTAAGTGAAATGGAAGTACAGGTAGACGTATCTGAGAATGATATCCTGAGGGTTAAGCTTGGTGACACAGCAGATATTGAAGTGGATGCCTATCTCGATCAAAAATTCAAAGGTACTGTCACTGAAATAGCCAACTCAGCATCCAATACCGGAACCACTACGATTCAAACATTGTCCTCAGATCAGGTCACGAATTTTGTAGTTAAAATCAGGATCATCCTCGATACCTATAAACATATGATTACAAAAGGTAAATTTCCATTTCGCCCAGGTATGTCTGCAGCTGTAGATATTTATACCAATACGATTACGGATGTAGTCAGTGTGCCTATCTCTGCAGTTACTACCCGGGAAGATGAAAAGAAAGATTCTCTTGTAAAACCAAAAGGCACTGAATTTAAAGAATATGTGTTCCTATATAGCCCTGCCGGAGATAGCGCTCAAATGGTACGAGTGACTTCAGGCATCCAGGACGATAATTTTATTGAAATACAAAGTGGTCTTACAGGTGGAGAAGAAGTCATTGTAGGCCCGTATGCTACTGTGAGTCGTAAACTTAAACAGGGTATGAAACTGCAACGGGACGACAAAAAAGACGCTAAAAATAAAAAAGGTGCTACCGCTGTCGTCAACATCGATTAATTCAGGTAGCGGACTTTCATCTTAGCTATTTATGCATTAATTTCGCGGGTCAAATTTATGTCTAATCAAGAGGGGTTATGGAGCAAGCTCTCATCATTTTCGTTAAAAATCTGGTTCCTGGAAAAGTAAAAACCCGGCTGGCTAAAGATGCCGGCGATACTGCCGCGTTAGAGATTTATAAAAATTTAATGGATCATACCAGGTTGGTAGTAAGTCATATCGATGCTACCCGGCTATTATTTTATTCAGACAGGGTCGAGCGATTGGACTCCTGGCCTGAGAAAAAGTATAGTAAAAACCTCCAGACTGGTGATGGCCTGGGTGAGCGCATGTTAAATGCATTCAAACAGGCTACCGAGTACGATAAAAAAATTATTATTGGTAGTGATTGTCCGGGGATCACCCCTGCTCTGATTGAAGAGGCATTTACGGCATTGGACTATCATGATGTAGTCATTGGTCCAGCTGTTGATGGAGGTTATTATCTTATTGGAATGAATAACCTGATTCCAGAAGTTTTTCAAAATATACCCTGGAGTACAGACCAGGTATTATTGGAGACCATTAAAATACTTCAACAAAAAAGATTGCTATACAAATTGCTAACTCCGCTCAGAGATGTAGATAGTTTAGAAGATTGGCAGGCTGAGAAAGGAAAACTTCTTCGCGAGCAGACGATTTAATTTTTTCTTTATTCCTGTTTTAATTATATCTAAGTTTTAAATCATTCGGGTCATTCATTTAAGTCCTGATAAATATTTTTTATTCAATCAGGTTTCTGACAAATATTGTTTAAAATTGATTTTAATTCAAGCATGTCATTAAAGATTACTAGACTCATGATCTTTCAACATCAGACAGAGTAACAATTACCAGATGGAAAGAAGTTTAAAATCAAATCGTATAGCAGTTTCTATCTTCTTTTTTGTCAATGGATTTCTCCATGCCAATTTAATGGCCAGGTTACCCAGATTACAATCTGAACTAAATATATCTAATGGCATCTTAGGTACTTTATTATTCTCATCAGCATTAGGTGCGTTGATTGGAATGCCGGTCACAGGTGCTCTTTCGCATAGATTAGGTTCAGATAAACTAGCCAGGCTAACAGCATTACTTTTTTGCCTGTTTCTTCCACTGATCACTATGACACATGTGGTATGGCTTGCTGGAATATTGTTTTTCTTTATGGGGGCGTCGATGGGTTCTATGGATGTAAGTATGAATGGTCAGGCGGTATATGTTGAACGTCTTTGGTTAAAACCAATCATGTCATCTTTCCATGCAGTATTTAGTATTGGTGTAGCATGTGGTGCTGGTGTGGGTGCATTATGTTCATCGTATCAGATAGCATTTCCTTTACACATCGGATTAATGGCCATCTTGTCAATCCTGTTAATTTTAAGAGCATCCTCAAACCTTATTCACGAAACGGATCATAGTGAAAAGAAAGATCAGACCGGATTTATGTTTCCGCATAAGTCAATCATTCCACTCGGGATTATAGCTTTTTGCTGTATGACGGGAGAAGGTTCCATGACGGATTGGTCAGCTATTTTTATGAATAAAGTAATTGAGAAAGGGCCAACGATGGGGGCTATAGCTTTTGGTGTATTTGCAAGTGGTATGACCCTGGGCAGGATATTTGGCGATTATACTACGGAGAAATTGGGTAAAAGGAAACTAATGATCTGTGATGGTATTTTAGCAATCGCCGGGTTAAGCATTGCCTTAGCATTTGCATCGGTGACTACTACGTTGATTGGATTTTTTATGGTTGGACTTGGTGTAGCCACTATTGTACCTATTGTATTTTCAACTGCAGGAAATATAAAAGGAGTGAATCCCAGCACAGGTATTGCCATGGCTACCAGTATTGGATACACCGGATTTTTTATTGGACCACCGGTCATAGGGTTTTTATCTGATGATTATGGATTGCGATTAGCATTGGTATTTACCTTAATACTATTTGTATTCATGTTTCTCCTGGTGATGAAGTTTATAAAAAAATAAATGATGGTTAGGAGGTTTGTTAAATCACCTGTAATTATGAATAAGCGATGCTCCTATGTGATAATCCAAAAATATTTGATTCATCCTATTTTCGGGATGATCATTAATTAATCAAATACAAATACAAAATCTCCTGAGAAAATTTATTCGTTTGAATCGATTCAATAATAGGATTCCGTCATCGAAATAATCCCGACAGCTATCGGGATCGATGCACATAACAAAAAAAGCAGCCGAACACATTCCCTGTTCAGCTGCTTTTTAAACTCGCTCTAAATTCTACTTTTTTTATCTTCTGCTATCCCCACCATGATCAATATTGATCGTGATACCACTCTGCGCTTTTTTAAATCCCCGGATCGAATAAGCCATTCCAAGCATGTAATATCTGCCCAATGTATTCGTGCGTACTACTTCAAGGTAATTCAACTGGCTGTTTCTGGAAATCCCTTTGTTTCTATCCAATATATCAAACACGGACAGGATAAGTCGTAATCGTTGTTCTTTACCTATATATTTTGTAAAACTTGCTCTCCATAACGGAACGGTGATTTTATCCGGTTGATTGGATTGAGTATAAGATAAGTAGTCATATTCTGAATGCAAGGCCCATGATGCGTTCGGCGTGTACGTCAGCTCACCATAAATATTATTTTCATGATAGCTTTGATCCAGGCTTTTTTGCACGGAGTAAGTAGAAGTACTACCGCTGAGTTTGAATCCAACCATAGCATCTATTTTTTCTTTTCTTCTGTTCTCTATTGAGAATGATACCGATTTTCCAAACCGGTTAACTCTGTTTTTTTCTGAGTTGACGAATAAAATACTATTAGCTAATTGGGAGGCGAGTTTAATCTTTGTCATGATCTTCAATGGACGGATCGGAGTACTGAATTCTACCTGTCCCCGCAATGCCTTTTCATCTTTTACGTTAATGGGTTGGATCGTCCTTCTGAACAGGGAATCTATATCGACTAAATCAGTGATTTTATTTTGAGTATAACTTGTACCTATATTCCCAAAAATGGATGTAAAATTAAATTGATCGTATTTAAAATAAGAAATGCCTATCTGATGTATATATTCCGGTTTAAGAGCAGGGTTACCAACGTAAATATTCAGCGGATCCGCATTATTGCTGGTTGGTTGAAGTTGTTGCAACGAAGGTTCCTGGATATCGGTGTTGTACTCAATATTGAGGTTATGTGCTGTACCCAAATCAAATTGAAAGACTGCTTCAGGAAGTAAACGGGCATAGTTAACCTTGATTGGATTTTCGGAATTATTCACAGTACCATTCAGGGTAGAGTTTTGCAATTGAAGACCATAGGAGATATGAGATTTTTTTTGATTGCGCATATACCGGAGTCCGATCGTATTAACCATGTATCCGCGATTATAATCAGCGGAAAGCAAATCATTCCTTCGTTCAATGCCCGGATCTATAATATCATAAAAATCTGTATTGGTCCTGTTCCTGTTATTCGATAAAGATCCGCTTAATTCAAGATATTGTTTTTTGCCGAGTGGTTCAGTATACGATATGTTCGATTGTAATTGATTTCCCTTGTCCAGGAATAATTGATTTTGAAGAATAGAATCAATACGAGTTGCCCCTACATAATATTGATTAATAGCATCCAGGTTACCATCTCTGTTATTATGATTATATCTTCCGCTACCACTGATGACGAGGAAACGACCGGATTTTCTGAATCTTCGTTGCCAGGTAAGTGTGCTATTAAAATTATAGGAACCTCCGTCTGCGAGGTAATCCCGGTCACTATGATTTGCAAGAATATTATTGGCCAGCGTAGTAGAGTTCATCAATGAACTATTATATCTGCTGTCATTCCAACCGCCACTACCACGGATGATGAGATTTTGGAAAGAATCCAGTTTTGACTTTAATCTAAAGGTGATGGTATTGTTTGTATTGCTGCTTATCCGGTCTTCATCCTCGTTGCTATTGTATGATTGTTCGCTAAACAAACTTTGCCTTGCACTGGATCTGGTTAAATTGTTTTTCATATTATTAGCCAGGTAGGAAGCGCTCAATTCTGTCTTGGCGGAAAACGTTTGATTGAGATTGAGTCCTCCCGCTAATGATCGTTGTATCCCTGTGACATTTCCACCGCTCATCGGAAATCCGGATGATTCATCGAGTTGGATACGCATTCTTCCTCCTCCTCCTCCACTCACAAAAGAACCCATACCTCCCATAAAATCAATATAGTCATCCATGGAAAAACTTTGTTCGTTGATATTGTTACCGGTACCGATCAAAGAAAGTCGTGACTTGGGTGAAAAACGATTGAGATTAAATTTTGATTTAAACCTGCTGTCGGTTCCACCGGCTAATTCGGCTGTTCCAAAATATCCGTTCTTATGATCTTCTTTAAGTTTAAGATTAATAGATTTTTCTTTTTGGCCATCATCTACTCCTGTAAAGTCTGCTATGTCTGATTTTTTGTCAAAGACCTGCACTTTATCAACAGCATTTGCTTCTAAATTTTTAGTGGCTATGCGGGTATCTTTTCCAAAAAACTCCTTTCCATCGACCAGTATGTTTTTTACATCTTCTCCGTAAGCTTTGACTGAACCATCCCGTTGCACTTCAATACCCGGTAATTTTTTTAAGAGATCTTCGACGACTGCACCAGGTAGTACTTTAAATGCTTTTGTGTTGTACTCGACAGTATCTTTTCCAATCTTCATCAGATCATATTGACCCAATACTTCCAAGGTTGGCAAAGTAGAGTTTACAGGTAATAGTTTAATTATTCCAAGTTCAAGAATCGAGCCGCTGGTATAAATGTTCTCCCATTTAGTTTCTAATCCCAGGAAAGTGATTTGAAGAATGTATCTCTTTTCCCGATCTGCTTTTATTCTGAACTGACCTTTATCATCTGTGGTTGCAAATTCCTGCATCACAGAATCCTTGGCATGGAGTAACAGCACGGTTACAAAAGGCAAGCTTGCTCCGCTACTATCCTGGAGGATCCCCCTGATTTCCGCAGATTGAGCCAGGCTCCGGATAGAAAATAAAAAGCTTAGGATGAATAAAGTATACTTCATCTGAATGAAAAATTAATAAAATTTAATTAAAACAGAAAACTACTCCAGACTAGAGAAAAGACTTAGTCCTTCAACGTACACATTTTTACATTGTACATCGTACGTTGTACGTTTACGTTGTACATCGTCCATTCTACATTGCACGTCGTACATCGTACTTTGTACATACTACATCATTTAATGTTTGTCATCCCGGATCATCACTTTGAATGTACCACCTTTACCCATCGTGCCACCCATCTCTTTCATTTTATCCGTTCTGATTTTTTCGAATTCTTCAACGGATACTTTTTTTCCTTTATCTGGTATCGTGATTTCCCCTGTTTTCAATTCGCGCAATTCTATTTTTGAAGCAGTTGTTACCCGTTCTCCATTATCTACATCTACTAATAGGATCATGCCGGGAAGTCCGGTCATTCCACCGGGACCCATATTAGCAGGAAGCTTCGTGGTAAACCAGGCAATGGTATTAGTCGTATCCTGTAAGACCG
>JBDTUE010000066.1:0-18539 GCA_040007895.1 Saprospiraceae bacterium
ATCGTAGGCGGATAGATGACTTTTGCCCCGAAGTGGGACATTTCCATAGCTTCTATATAAGATAACTTCGGAATGGTGAAAGCATTTTTAACTAACCTTGGATCAGCGGTTAATACCCCATCTACATCGGTCCAGATTTCAATAGCATCCGCATGGATGCCTGCTGCTAATAATGAAGCTGTGTAATCAGATCCTCCTCTGCCCAGCGTAGTCGTCAAACCACCCTTAGCACTGCTGATAAATCCGGTAACTACTTTAATTTTCTTATTGCTTTTAAAAGCAGACCGTATCAATTTATACGTAAGATTAAAATCAACCCGCGCTGAGCCAAAATTTTTATCGGTCTTAATGATTTCCCGTGCATCGATGTATTCGGCGACAAGACCGTGGGCGTTCATAGCTTCTTTGATAATCATGCAGGAAGCCCGTTCTCCAAAACTAAGTACATAGTCCATGGTCCTGGGCGATGCTTCCATTACGAGGAAGGTCCCTTGTAAAAGATTTTTAAGGGTGCCAGACATTTCAGAGAATGATTTCAATATTGCAGTTTTAGCTGTCGCATCCGGTACCAGGGCCTGAATAGTATCCAGGTGTCGCTTATGAAACGCTGACCACAGATCCAGGTATTGATCATCGCCTTTAGCTGCTGCCTGGGCCATTCTGATTAATGAATCAGTCACACCACTAAATGCCGAAAACACTACGGTAAATTCGATCTTTTTCTTTTGGTATCCGTCCAGGATATCGATGACAGATTTTATACGTTCGGGACTGCCAACGCTGGAGCCTCCAAATTTTAATACATGCATATCTACACTTCTTCCTTGGTGAATTGAATAATCACTTTTTGCTTTAACTGTTATTTTGGGAAGGGACCCGATTACCCAAGCGGGCTTATGCTGCTACAGGCGGCGCAAAGATAGTTAAATATGGATTATATAAGCAGTCATGACTGTGATCCATTCAAGGGTACGAAAAAATTATATGAACTGAGGATTAGTTAATTCCGGGAATCTGTTTTTTGTGATTTTTTTGCCTGAAAGGCGCCTCTTCAATGAAAGATGGTATTCCCGAATTCGATAAGTTTATTAAATCCTTTTGACTTCGATACTTTTAAGGCCTTTGACATGCCTCCTGCCGGTCTTAAAGTCTTTGGTGGAGATCAATAGTATTTTTTCCGGCGCATCTTTTTGGCTTTTGGAATCGGCTTCAACGACTAAAAAAAATGAATTTCCGATTTCTGTATTGAATAGTTCATTCCAGGATACCACTACGGAATAATCATCGCTTGCTTTGAATACCAGGTAATATTCACTCAATAATTTTGGGCTGGAAGCAGTAATTTTTACATTGTTTAACAATGACAATAAGGGGACACCTTTTACATTCTTATATTCTTTTTTGAATTCACCGAGATGATTGGTTACTTGAAAATTGCCCAGGTCGGTAGTTTTTTGTTTTTCCAGATCAGCAAAAGTTATTGTGACAGCAGCCTCCACCAATCCGAAGACGGTAAATTGACTCGTGGATTCAATCGTCTCCTGAGAAATCCCGCTTCTGACCACAATGATTAAACTCAGAAGAACAATTAGTTTATTCATTTTTAAAAATTGACTTTACCCACATTAAATTTCTTTGTCGTATTGAAAACTTTGAATCGAACCGGTTCTAATCATTACAATTCAAAAGACATATCCGATTTTTTTCAGCTGTAAACATAAGGGTTTAGCTATAGAGATAAAAGTTTGTTCATGATCCTTGAAACAACACACATGAACCCTGCAAATGCATATTATTAGTTTGAATCTATTTTATTTTTTGATAAATTTGATCTGTTATGATGTCAATGAAATGCAAGTACGCGATAAAGGCCCTGGTGCAGTTAGGCTTGCATTATGAAAAAGGTTATCTACTGACATCATCTATCTCAGAAGCTGAAAATATTCCCAAAAAATTTCTGGAACAGATTCTGATCGATCTAAAACATGCCGGTTTTGTAGGAAGCAAAAGAGGTTTTGGAGGTGGTCATTACCTCATTAAAAAGCCTAAAGAAATCAGCGTCGCCGATGTCTATCGTTTATTTGACGGAGCTATTTCCCTGGTACCCTGTGTCTCGCTCAATTTTTATCAGCGTTGTGATGATTGTAAAAACGAAAAGAACTGTGTGCTTAGAGATGAATTTATTAAAATCAGGGAAGGAGCAAGGGTCGTAATGAGTAAAACGACGATTCAGTCCTTTTTGAATCAATCCTGATTTAATTCAGTCCATTGGTGTTATTCCAAAACCCATTTCTTAAATGAGTTTAATTTATTAGTAACTATCTGGGTTAACCCCGATATTGAAAATGAATGAATTCCTCCAAAATAAATGTTCGCAATTCATTAATTTTCAATCATCGGATTACGCTTAGAAATTTCTAAAGCGTAATCTCGGAAAAATTAATTTTCAGACAAACTGTTTAAGGTGACTGTAAAAGTACTTCCTTGACCCAATTCACTTTCTACCGAAATCCGCCCCCCTTGCGCTTCGATGAACTCTTTACTAATGGCTAATCCAAGCCCGGTACCTTCCTTTTTACTTCCGGGAATTTTAAAATACCGGTCAAAAATCTTGGCTTTATATTTTGAATCTATTCCCTGCCCTGTGTCTTTAACTTCGAATTTCACTATTCCATTTACTGGAACCACATTTATCAAAACCCGGGCATGATCATGAGAGTAATTTATAGCATTCATAATTAAATTGGTCAATACCCAGGATGTCTTTTCATTATCCGCTTGTATTAATGGCAGTTTTTCCGGACTATGAAACTCCAGCGTTATATGTCTTTGATCAGCCAGGTTCCTGGTAGCGTTGACAGCATATAAAAGAATTTCCTTTGGATCCGAAGGAATAACAGATAGTTGGATGTTACCGCTTTCGACCTGGGTCATATTTGTTAATTCGCCGGTGATTTTCAATAACCGGTTTGTATCGTCTCCAATACTCTCCAACAGGTTTTTTTGTTCTTCATTGAGTTGTCCCACCTGGTCATTCCCCAATAGTTGCAGACTCATTTTAATCGATGAAATAGGTGTTTTAAATTCATGAGAAACATTCGCTATGAAGGTGGTTTTAGCAGCATCCAGTTCTTTATATGCTGTAATATTTCGAAGTAGAATTACATAGGCCGATAGTTTTTGATCGGGTTCGCCTTCTGGCGTTACCGAGATCTGAATTACATCTTTTTCAAAATAACTTTCTTTAGCATCTGCAAAAATTTTAAGTGTTTTAACTTTTCCACTCATAAAATGGTCAGTAGGCTGTTGGATATCCTGAATAAGGATCCTGATTAAATCGTTTTTTTTAGCCAGAGCAATGGCGGATTGATTCAGGATATCCCGGGGATTCAACCCGATTATTTTTATGGCTGATTCATTGGCAAAAACAATACGCTGTTCTTCATCTAATCCAATCACCGGATCATGCATATTATTGATCAGGGTTTCAATTCGTTTTTTCTCCATCATCAGTTTTGCAAGATTACTGTTGTTATATTCTTCCAACTTTTGCGCCATCGTATTAAATGAATTGGCCAGGTCTCCAAACTCACTATGACTTTTAAAATGAACCCGCTCAAAATAATTTTCTGCTGCAATTTGTTTTATACTTTCACTGAGCTTCTTAATCGGGTCGGCGATATTGGCAGGAAGATTAAATAGAAGTGTAAATGCGATTAAAAAACAAATAGTACCTGCCACAGCTATCCAGGTCGTCGCTATCGAAGCAGTAGCTTTAGCTACCTCGCTTTTATGGTCTATCGCCGTTAAATTCAAGTCCATAATATTGTAAATATCCAGCCGGATCATTTTAGATAGGTCAAGATTCTTTCTATTTAATTTAAACTGACCAAAATTATTTTTTATTCTTTGAGTAATCGCTTGCTCCCCGGGTTCTGTAATATTTCGCTCCTGATTTAAGAGGTTTGCATCAAAATGTACTATGGCACTATCGGTTCCAGCATCTAATGCCTGGAGCATATTCCTGGAGTATAACAATGAATTGTAATTCGATACCAGGATATTTTCTGTTTCGGTTTTAAGGGCATTGAGATACCAGGTAGCAATGACGCTAAGCAGCAGGATCATTAAAAATAAAAGTCCTACTCCAAGAGTTAATTTAGTTTTTGTTTTCATGATTAAGAAAGTATTACGATGTCAATGGCATGATCAGATAATTTATTCAATAATTGGCTGAATATGTTAGTAGCAAGGATGACCCGGATCAGGCTCAAATGAGGTTTACCTATACAGATCGTGGTGATGTTTAATAATTCTGACTTTTCTATGATGGCCTTGGCTATATTTTTATTTTCTACCTGGATGATCTCCCCACCGAGTTCCATAGCCAGTTTGAAATTATTAATAAGGTGCCGTTGTTTGTCTAATGGAATTTTATCCGGACTTTCTTCTGGTGTCTGCACGTACAAAAGATACCATTTGCTGTTGTAGTAACTTGCTAATCGGGCCGTTTTACGGATTACTATTTTAGCAGTGATATCATTGGAGCTGATGCAGGAAAGGAATTTTTCATGCTTCATGGCATATTCCTTCTTTACTTCCGTTTCTACTTTCCGCTCGACTTGTGAAGCTACTTCTTTTAAGGCCAGTTCGCGCAATTGTAAGATATGATCACTCTGGAAAAAATTAGTTAAAGCAGTTTCAATCTTTTCTTTCTGATAGATTTTGCCTTCTTTCAGCCGTGCAATCAATTCGTCGGCTGTAAGATCTATATTGACTACTTCATCTGCTCGCGCAAGGATACTATCCGGTATTCTTTCTTTTACCTCTATACCTGTTATTTTCTTTATTTCTGCATTCAGGCTTTCAATATGCTGAATATTGACAGCGGAGATTACATTGATACCTGCATCCAGTATCTCAAGGACATCCTGCCATCGTTTGTCATGTTTGCTACCCCCTATATTTTCATGTGCGAGTTCATCTACGATGACTACTTCCGGCCTGAGATTGATGATAGCCGGAACATCCATTTCTTCAAGTTCTTTGCCTTTATAGAAGATGGTACGCCTGGGTATCACAGGCAATCCCTCTAACAGATCCTGGGTCTCTTTACGTTGGTGTGTTTCTATATAGCCGATTTTTACATCTACTCCATTTTTTATTAAAGAATGGGCTTCCTGTAACATGCGATAGGACTTACCCACACCGGCACTCATGCCAATATAAATTTTAAATTTTCCCTGCCTGGACTTTTTAATCAGATCGAGAAATTGTTGAACGTTTTTTTCATGTTCGATCATCAAAATTGAATAGCTTATGAAGACGTTACAAAATAATTATAATTTGACGGATCATCGTTTAGTGTAAAAATCCGGTCTTTGCTGGAGAAACCTCTGAATTCCATTCGCCACATTCCATTTTCACGTATTAAATAATCTGAATTGATGGAGTAGTACGAGTAGAGAAGGGGTTGGTGGATATGCGTACCCGGGTTGGCGAAATCAAAACTGTAATACGTTTCTATGTAACCAGATAGCACCAGTGATTTGGTACTGTCAGTTTGGGTATTAGAGATAACTACCGGGAGGATAAAAATTAATACGAAGAAGACTTTTCTGATAGCATGTGAAATTTTCATAATGGATCTATTTGAGATTGTCTAATGAAATATTTAGTTTTAAAACATTTATTTTTTCCGGACCGAATAGTCCGAAGAGCGGTTTTTCAGTATTGGCAGCAATAAGTGATTTGACATTTTCTTCCATAAGCCCTCTGATAGCTGCAATACGTTTCACCTGGATCCGGGCAGCCTGAACAGAAATATTGGGATCCAGGCCTGCACCGCTGGCCGTCACAAGATCAGATGGAATTTCTGATTTGAGGATACCGGGGTTATGGGCAAGGAATGTATCAATTCGGGCCTGGACTTCGGCCAGGTAGTCGGGGTTTGAAGGCCCTTTGTTGCTGCCACCGCTGCCAGCAGCATTATATCCAACAGCTGAGGGACGAGAAGAGAAATACTTATCGTCAGAAAAGTTTTGCGCAAGGTTGGCATAAAACCTTTTTCCGTTGTGTACGATCATTTCTCCTTTCCCATGGTTAGGTGCAAATTGGGCTATGCCATAAACCACCAGGGTGTACAGACCTGAAAAAAAGACCAGACATAACAGAGTGAGTTTGATGGCGGGTAGTATATTGGTTTTCATGGATTTGATTTTTAGATGAATATAGAAACGACAAGGTCAATAAGTTTGATTCCGATAAATGGGACGATGACTCCTCCAAGACCATAGATGAATAAATTTCTGCGAAGAAGGGCACTCGCACCGATGGGTTTGTAGGCCACTCCTTTTAGTGCCAGAGGAATGAGCAGTGGAATGATAATGGCATTGAATATAACGGCTGAAAGTATGGCACTCTCCGGGCTTTCCAGGTTCATGATATTCAGTCCTTGCAGGGAGGGAATGGCTACAATAAACAGAGCGGGAATGATCGCAAAATATTTTGCTACATCATTGGCAATTGAAAAGGTAGTCAGAGTGCCTCTGGTCATTAATAATTGTTTGCCGATCTCCACTATTTCTATCAGTTTGGTTGGATCGTTGTCCAGATCCACCATATTGCCTGCTTCTTTGGCGGCCTGGGTGCCGCTGTTCATAGCAACACCGACATCAGCCTGTGCGAGGGCTGGGGCATCATTGGTGCCGTCACCCATCATGGCAACTAATCTGCCTTCGGCTTGTTCTTTTTTTATATAATTCATTTTGTCTTCGGGCTTGGCTTCTGCTATAAAATCATCGACTCCTGCTTTTTCGGCAATGAATTTTGCAGTTAATGGATTGTCGCCCGTAACCATCACGGTTTTTATCCCCATTTTACGCAAACGTTCAAATCGTTCACGGATACCCGGTTTAATGATGTCCTGTAATTCAATCACTCCAATTCCTTTTTCGTTTTCCGATACTACTAATGCCGTTCCGCCATTGCTTGAAATGGCGTTTACCTGATCGCTGATCTCCATAGGCATGGGGTTTCCGGCCCTCTCGCAATTTTTTTTAATTGTGTCGGAAGCGCCTTTGCGGATACGGATATTTTCATAATCAATTCCACTGCTCCGGGTCTCAGCGGTAAACTTGACATAGCGGGGGTTTATCAGATTAAAACTTTGAGGATTTATACCGGCCAATTCAACGATTGATTTTCCTTCCGGAGTATCATCTGCGATTGAACTAAGTACCACTTTTTCCAGAAAATATTTTTCATTGACTCCCGGGGCCGGATAAAAATGAGTGGCTTTTCTGTTGCCAATAGTGATGGTGCCAGTCTTATCGAGAAGTAATACGTCGATATCACCAGCCGTTTCCACGGCTTTACCTGACTTGGTAATCACATTGGCCCTCAACGCCCGGTCCATTCCGGCAATGCCAATGGCTGATAACAAGCCTCCGATAGTCGTCGGGATTAAGCAGACGAACAATGAAATAAAAGCTGCGATTGTGATAGGAGTATTGGCATAATCCCCAAAAGGTTTTAAAGTAGTACATACGATAATAAACACTAATGTAAAACCGGCCAAAAGAATGGTGAGTGCAATTTCGTTTGGTGTTTTCTGGCGGCTGGCACCCTCGACCAGAGCGATCATTTTATCCAGGAAACTTTCACCGGGCTGAGAGGTAACTACTACTTTAATTTTGTCAGACAATACTTTTGTTCCACCCGTAACGGAAGATTTATCACCCCCGGCTTCCCGGATGACAGGTGCGCTTTCACCGGTGATGGCGCTTTCATCTATGGAAGCAAGCCCTTCAATGATTTCCCCGTCCGTTGGGATAGTATCTCCTGCTTCACAAATAAAGATGTTACCTTTTTTTAACAGGGAAGAAGAAATAGTCAGTCCATTGTCCAGTTTTGCCGGAGTCTCTTCACGGGTCTTTCTTAAACTATCTGCCTGGGCTTTTCCCCTGGCTTCAGCGAGAGCTTCAGCAAAATTGGCGAAAAGTAAAGTCAACAACAACACCATAAAAACAATCAAGTTGTAAGCAAAACTTCCTTGGTGTTGTTCCCCTGCCAATATCCACATGCATACCACCAGCATGACAAAGGTTCCAATCTCGACCGCAAACATGACGGGATTCCGAAACATTGACTTTGGGTTCAGTTTAATAAATGATTGTCTAAAGGCTTCAACAATCAATTCCTGTTGAAACAGAGAGGTATTTCTTTTACGTTTCATTTTTTATATTATTTATACAATGAAAAATATTCTGCGATCGGACCGAGGGTTAATGCCGGGAAAAAGGAAAGGGCGGCCACAATAAAAATCACGGCAAAAACCATAAAGCCAAAGGTTGCGGTATCTGTTTTAAGAGTTCCTGCACTTTCGGGAGTATACTTTTTCGCAGCTAAAATCCCTGCAATGGCAACTGGCCCAATAATGGGTAAATATCTCGCCAGGAGTATCACCAAGCCACAAGCGATGTTCCAGAATGGGGTATTATCTCCCAGACCTTCAAAGCCGCTTCCGTTATTAGCAGAAGCTGAAGTAAACTCATAGAGCATTTCACTAAAACCATGGTAACCCGGATTAGCTAACCAACCGGCATATTCAGCGGGGTTGTGCGCATAGAGGAAACTTGAAATAGCTGTAGCAGTCAATATTAAAAACGGATGAAGTAAAGCAATGATCATTGCGATTTTCATCTCCTTGGCTTCTACTTTTTTACCTAGAAACTCGGGTGTCCGCCCCACCATCAATCCACTGATGAAAACAGCGAGAATGATAAAAATATAGAAGTTTAAAAAGCCAACTCCGACTCCACCATAAAAACTGTTTATCATCATACCCAGCAAAGCAAACATGCCCGTGAGCGGGGTCATGCTATCGTGCATGGAATTTACAGACCCATTGCTGGTCACCGTAGTATTGATGGCCCAATAGGCTGAAGCGGCCGAGCCGAAACGGACCTCTTTGCCCTCCATACTGCCCATGTCTTGTCGAATGCCCATTTGAGCTATTGCCGGATTACCCTGCATTTCAGAATATACGGACGGGATGAGCAAACTCAAAAAACCAAAAGTCATGACCCCAAAAATGGTCCAGGCCAATTTTCTGCGCTTGAGTACATATCCCATGGCAAAAATCATTGCGATAGGAATTAAAAATATGGAACCCGTTTCTACGATATTAGTGAAGTAATTGGGATTTTCCAGAGGGTGTGAGGAATTGGGTCCATAGAAACCGCCACCGTTAGTCCCCAGTTGTTTGATGGCTACAAAACCAGCTACAGGACCCCGGCTCACCTGTACCGTGTCGCCCTGTAAAGTAGTGATGGTGTCTTTACCTTCAAAGGTCATAGGAGTCCCATTGAAAGCGAGTATCAGGGCCACAGTAAAAGCAAGCGGTAATAAAATACGGGTATTGGTACGCACAAATAACTGGTAAAAATTACCAAGCTTTTCCGTAGTCCTTACTTTCATGGCAAGGAACACCACTGCACAAATAGCGATACCAGTACCGGCACTGATGAATTGCCACAACATCAGAATCAATTGGCCCAGGTAAGAAAGTCCGCTTTCACCCGAATAGTGTTGAAGATTGGTGTTGGTGACAAAACTGACCGCAGTATTAAAAGCCATGTCACCGCCCATGGAAGGATTGCCGTCAGGGTTTAATGGCAACCATGACATGTTGGTGAGTACAAACATGCAAATCAGAAACCATAATCCATTAATAGTGAGTAAAGCCATTAAGTGCTGTTTCCAGGTCATTGCTGCCGTACTATCAATTCCGCTCCAATTAAAAAATAGACGGTCAATTGGATTAAAAATCCTATCCAGGCTGGTTTTCTCATTGCTGAAAACCTTGCCCATGTATTTACCGAAAGGAATCGCGAGAAGCAAGACCAGGGCATACATTAAAAGAATACCAAGTATTTCTGGGTTCATGTTGATTTGATATTAATAGTGATAAATGAAATATATTTTTGCTCAAAAGCAAGCGGTGTAAAAGGTGAATAAAACAACGTGTACACGTAATCTACACGTAGCCTCATCTGTCGCTGTAATTTTAGCATCAGAATTTTTCCGGTTTTAATAGCACATAACACAAGTATAGAAATACGGCGATGGCGATGATAAATAATGCTGTCATATTGGATTTAATTTAAATTTTTTCAAAAAACTGGATAGCCCGGAAAAAAAGGGTAAAACAGATCAAACCTGCTACTATTAAAATAATGGTCATCATTGAAATTGGGTTTTATAGGATTAGAAAACTTAAATAAAATTTAGAAAATAAACATCCGGTTTGGATGATTGAAGTCAGATTCATAGATGATTTACATTTAGTCATTGGAATGGAAAATTCATTTTTAAGCGAGTTCATAACAAAACTGATAGGTTAAAATCAATTGTACGTAATGGAGAAATTGGTCAAATCCAACGCTGATAAAAAGTTCACGTTCTTTTTTTTCAAGCCTGTATTTGGAATTTAATTTACTGGTGAAAAAATCGGTGAATGTGTGGGCAAGAAAAGTAATTCCTATAAAAAATAATGTATTCAAACCCAGCATGGGCCACAACACCAGCCAACAAAGGGAATAAACCAGCGTATGCGATAGTAAGGATGTTAGATTATTGCATTTGGTGATGGCCTGGTGGCCGGTTTGTAAGACAAAATCAGCCAGCCAATGAATGAATAATATGAAAAGTACTGGTGGTATCATACCTGGTCAAAAAAAATCGAGCAATCTATTGCCGTTTATTTTCTGTAAAATGGATTAGGCCAAAACCATTCCGAAATCCCTGTAATTCATTAAAGATCTATGAGAGAGGAGATTACAGCAGCAACGATATTCACTCCACCTCAAAACCCTATCGTTTTGATAGGCCGACCCTATCGTTTTACTATGGCTTAGCTGATCTTATAATCGTCGAGCTTGCGATATAGGGTGGTCAGGGCAATATTAAGCAATCGGGCAGCTTCTGCTTTATTGCCATTCGTATAATTCAATACTTTTTGAATGTGGAGTTTTTCAGCACTAGCCAATTCAAAAGCAGAGAGCTGTTTGCCGGTCGTCGAGAATGATTTATATTCTTGAATCTCAGGAGGGAGCGTTTCAAAAAGCAGTACATCCGTATCAGAGAGGATTACACTTCGCTCGATTACATTTTTAAGTTGGCGAATATTTCCAGGCCAGGTATAAAAGTTCAAGGCATTCAGATAATCCGGTTGAATAGTTTTTACTTTTTTATTTGTCTTTGAGGTAAATAATTCTAAGAAATAATGTGCTAAAAGTTCAATATCAACAACCCTTTCACGCAATGCGGGAAGTTTAATCTGGAATACTGAAATCCTGTAATATAGATCCTCTCTGAATTGCCCGGATTCAATTTCTTTGTCCAGGTTTCTGTTTGTAGCGGCGATAATCCGCACATTGACCTTAGTCGGTTTATTGTCGCCAACTTTTATAAATTCACCGGCTTCAAGCACCCGAAGCAATTTAGCCTGTAATGCCAAAGGCATTTCTCCGATTTCATCCAAAAAAATAGTTCCATGATTGGCTTCCTCAAATAGACCTTTTTGATCTTTCGACGCACCGGTGAAGGCTCCTGCTTTATGACCAAACATTTCACTTTCCAGGAGATCTTTACTAAATGCCGAACAATTAATAGCCACAAAATTCTGCCTATTTCGT
Source organism: Saprospiraceae bacterium (assembly GCA_040007895.1). Lineage (GTDB taxonomy): Bacteria > Bacteroidota > Bacteroidia > Chitinophagales > Saprospiraceae > JADJLQ01. Next base: position 11,700 of record JBDTUE010000066.1, read on the forward strand.
ACTCCGGCCTGATGAATTGCTTGTGCAAATACCTCTTTTCCCGTACCCGTTTCACCCGTCAATAAAACCGTGGTATTCGTAAGAGCTACTTTCCTGGCCAACTCTATGGTCTTTAGGATACTTTTGGATTTACCGATAATATTTTCAAACGAATGTTTATTGCCCAGTTGTTTTTCTAATTGTTTTACCCTGGATGTCAATTCAGTTTTTTCAATCGCCCGATATAAAAGGGGTATTATTTTATTATTATCATCTCCTTTAATAATGTAATCGAAGGCGCCATTTTTGATAGCTTGTACACCGTCGGGAATATTACCATAGGCGGTGAGCAGGATTACTTCAGTATACGGATAGCCTGACTTTATTTTTTTTACGAGATCTACTCCACTTCCATCCGGAAGTTTTACATCACAGAGTACGACGTCGATCTCTGTTTGTTCCAATCGCTTCAAACCGGTTTTACAGTCCCCTGCTTCCAGGACGTCAAACCCTTCAAGACGGATGATCCTGGATTGCAGAGACCGGAGCTTTTCTTCATCATCTATGATAAGAACTTTTTTCAATGAATTTAACGTAAGTAAAGGCAAATTTAAATTTTTAAGGTATTTAGGTAAAGATATTTCAAACCCTTTAATGTGCTAAAAGTATTGTTTAGTAGCCGGACTTGAAACCGCTATTATTTTGAATTTGATTTCATACGTAGCTGATTTTTTATTTCAAATTATAATTTTGGGTATTGTCAGTAGATCTGAAAAAGGAGATTTCTAGAAGTATTTGAATCAGAGAATAGTACTGGATTTAGACAATAAATCCGTTAAAAAATTTCTTATTTTTGGTCAAAATATGAAACTATATTTCAAGTATGACAGGATGGTAGCCTGTAATACACTCGTTGGAGAACAATTAAACAAATTGGGCTTGTCCTATGAATTGGTAGGTCCGGTGGAAGTGGAAATAAAAGATCCCGTGACAGAGGATAAGTTAAAAGAACTTAATACAGCTTTAAACCGGTATGGAATTGAAATAGTTGAAAATCAAAAAAGTGTATTGGTTCAAAAAATCAAAGACACGATTACTGAGGTTGTATATAGTGATGGAGAATTGCCGGTATCAAAAATTTCAGCATATCTGGCAGATAAATTAAAGTATAACTATGGCTATTTATCCAACCTATTTTCAGATGTCACGTATACTTCCATTGAAAACTTTACGATCCTTCAGAAAATAGAACGCGCAAAACAATTAATTACAACAGATGATTTGACATTTACTGAAATCGCCTGGAGGCTCAATTACAGTAGTGTAGCTCACTTTAGCACGCAGTTCAAAAATGCAACAGGGCTTACTCCATCCGCCTTTCAGCGTATTATCAGCAAACGGCAAAATACTTTACCTCCGGATAAATAAACAATAAGTAAATTTATTTCTTTTTAAGATTTTATAACAAAGACTACTTCACTCAAAAATGCAAACTGACCCAATGTTTATTATACTGGCTGATGATGATGAAGATGATCGTCAGTTTTTTAAGGATGCTTTCAACGAAATAAAGATAAAAACGATGGTGCATGTAGTCAATGATGGGGCTGCATTGATGAATTATCTTACAAAAGAGAACAGCCAGTTACCTCATTTACTGTTTTTGGATCTAAACATGCCGCTTAAAAACGGAATGGAATGTCTTAAAGAAATTAAAAGTATCGAAAGACTAAAAGATATTTCAATTGCAATCTATTCGACCTCAGCGTCGGAGGAAGATATTGAAGAAACCTTTGTAAAAGGAGCTAACGTATATATAAAGAAGCCGGATGACTTCATCACGCTAAAAAAAATATTATCCAAAGTTATTTCCGTTAACTTGCAATATCATACCTCCGGATTAGATCGGGATAACTTTTTGCTTAGTATTTAGCTGTAGCATGCAGGTCAATGAAGATGGAAATTAAAGAGGTCTTTACTACTTCATTCTTTTTAAAAAGCATATTTGTCGCTGCTTTATTTGGACTCATTTTTATTTCAGGTGTTACGTACAAGCATACAGTTGACCTTGAAGGATCATCGAATCTGGTTGTCCGCTCTTATAAAGTTCAAATCGGCCTGGAACAAATCATTTCACTACTCAAAGACGCAGAAGCCGGCCGTAGAGGATTTATACTTACCCGGGACAGCAGTTTTTTATTTCCTTTTTTCAATGCAAAGGAAAAAATATTTGCATCTTTTTCTGAATTGAAAGAATTAACCTTTGAAAACCTGAAGCAACAAGTTTATTTCGATACTTTATTTAACCTGGTTTATGCCCGGTTTACCGTCATGGCCCGCTCACTCGAGGAAAATAATTTATATCCTCTCAATGCTTCACAGTTTAACAACAGCATGGTGTTGGCACAGGATGAAATGACTTTAATTCGATGGCAAATAGACCGGATGATCCGGTTGGAATCAAGTTATCTGGAAGAACAACAGCATAGATATGAGCAGGAGCTAAACTTCACGCCATTTATTAATTTACTATTATTGTTTTTCACTTTAGTAGTTTTTATCTTCTCTTATTATAAAATCAATAAGGACCTGGAGAATCAAAAAAAGGTCAATGAAGAATTAATTATTTCCAATGAATCCATCAAACATGCTGAAGAAATAGGTGATTTCAGTACCTGGCAATGGGACTTGGAAAACAGCAAGTTTACATTTTCTGAAAACCAATATCGTTTACTGGGTTGTGAGCTAAATGCTTTTGAACCTACGATTGAAAACTTTCTTGAATTTGTACATCCCAATGATAGAAGTTATATGATAAACGTTGGAGATCAGGTAATAGCTAAAAAAAAACCATCTACTATTTTTTTTAGAGTATTGCTTAAAGAAAACCGGTTGCGTTATTTTAAATTAATTGGGAAACGGTTAACCGATATACAGGGAAAAAAAATTATCATAGGTATTACAATGGATATTACGGAACAGAAGCTGAGCAGCAGTATCCTGGAAGAGCGAAACCGGCAACTTGAATTAAGTAATAAAGAACTTGCTTCCTTTAACCACATTGCAAGCCATGATTTACAGGAACCATTGAGAAAAATACAAACTTTTATCTCGAGGATTACTGAAAAGGAGATGGCAAATATGTCGCCGGCCGGCAAGGAATATTTTTCTAAAATTCAGACGTCGGCTAAAAGAATGCGGGTACTGATTGATGACCTGCTGGCCTTCTCGAGGATGAACAAAATAGAAAAAGTATTTGAAGATACAGACCTCAATGTCTTACTGGACAATGCCAGGCAGGAATTAGCTCAGGCCATTGAGGAACATAAAGCGCTTATTAGTTCGGATCCATTACCGGTATTGAGCGTGATACCCTTTCAAATTCAACAGCTGTTTACCAATTTAATAAGCAATTCATTGAAATATAGTAAACCCGGTGTAGTTCCAATTATTAAAATTCAATGTGAAAAGGCTGCGTTTAATTTAAATTCTAATACACATCCTGATACACATCACCGGTACTATAAAATTTCATTTATTGATAATGGATTGGGATTTGATCAGAAATATGCTGAAAATATCTTTCTGCTTTTTTATAGACTGCATCAGGATTCAGAATATCCGGGTACCGGTATTGGTTTGTCCATTTGTAAGAAAATAGTAGAAAACCATTATGGTTTTATTTCGGCTAGTAGCAAAGTCAATGAAGGGGCAACATTCAATATTTTGCTACCGGAATGAATCAGACAGTAATGATTAGTCTACGGTCTATATCCATTTCTATTTCTCTTTCAAAACAATATATACTCATACCTGCAAGCGGATGCTGGCCATTAATATTTTTATATTGACCCACTTTGGACTTAGCATTTACGAATAGAATATCATTCCGAGTTAAATTAACTTAATAGTTTTAAAAAAGGTATTCAATCTTCTTCAAAGGTTCTGTTAAAGTGCAAATCCTATAATTTTTTCAAGGAATGATGTAAAACGTTTAACAACTACCCGCTCCACTTTTGTCAGTATTATTAAACACCGTTTATTTTATAAAGACATGGAAAGTAAATTCAAATTTGTCTTGAAAGTAATTTTAATGAATTTATTCGTACTGATGCTGGTTTTCGAATCTTCGGGAATGCGAAGAGGGATTGAAATGATAAGTATACTCCCAAACCATTGGGATACGATTATAAGTTATGATGAAAATTTTCTTGTGACTTCATCAGAGTACAGTTTAGAAGAAATTATGTTCAGTCAGCTTGCCCTGCAAAATTGTGCTATGGCAGAAATTAAAGACCTGGCCAAAACCGTTGGCAGTACCCAAACCAATAATTTAAATAAAATAAAAACAATTGCATCTAAACACCAAGTCATCGTACCATCTGTGTTGGGTGAGCAGGCTAATAAATCATATAAAAAACTGGGTAATAAAACCGGCGCTGATTTTGATAAGGAGTATTCGGAATGGTTAGTAACCAGTTATAAAGAAAACATAGTGTTATTTGAAAAAGCAACTCAGGAAGGAGGAAACGATGAAATTAAATCGTGGACGCTCACGGCTCTTCCGGAACTGAGAACTCAATTGGAGCAAGCCATCCTATGTCAAAAGAAATGTAATAAAATGTAAACGTTCATTGGATTGAAAACTAAATTATTCCTGTTAACATTATACATATTCTAATAATTCAAAATTTCATTAACATAAAAACTCTGAAATGAAACACCTTCTAAAGCAACCAGGTAGAAGTAAAGTTCGAAAGCATCAATCAAAAGATTCTGATCAAACCTCATTTATTGACCAGGATGGGATAAAAAGACTATCAAATCAATTGTGGAGTTTGCCGGTTTGGTGATGATGATTCGATTGATTTGATAAATGACTATGACAACAGAGATGATAAATTCGTAAAATCCCACGAACGGAAAAAAACAAAAAGAGAGGAATAATTCTGTAGTAGTATTGCCCGGTGGATGAGGTTGTAAAAGTAAATGCTGAAAGAGGTGAGGAATAAAGAAAACGTGATTTTTTCATTGAAGTTGGAAGCAAATTCAATCATAACAATTAAATCCCATAAGTAATTTTCTGGATTATTCTCATCTTATCTATATATATAAATTTTGGAATGTTTCTTTTAAAAAAGCCGCTCGGCCTGACCGCGAGCGGTTTTTTTATGCGTCTGATCAAAATGCCGGCCTACTTTTCGCATGAAAAGGTGTGAATGATATAAAACATTTTAAAAATGATGTAATGGCGAGAACGGCTTTGTTTACCAACTTTGGCGTATACTTATTTTAACTTTAAAAAGAAACAATGAAAAAAATATTGATATGTTTGCTAAGTGCGTTTTTTTCAATGAGCATTTCCTCAACTGCGCTTGGAGCAACACCGGAGCTTCCGCGATCAAGCCCTGCGGTTACTGCAGAACAATTTTTAGAAGCTAAATCTATCCTTGCAAGGGTAAATGAAATCAAATCCATGGATAAGTCTTCGCTGAGTTTGAATGAAAAAAAGCAATTGCGCAAAGAAATGCGAACTGCCAAGAAACAACTTAAACAAATCAGCGGAGGTGTCTATATTCCGATTGGTGCACTGATACTTATTGGAATAGTAATACTTCTTTTACTTTAATGGATGAAGTTCAAAGATGTACGCATTGTTTTAACCCTTTTAAATTCTTGCTTTATTGTCATACAGGCCGCCAAATAAAAATCTTCTGAATTTATTGTAATATATAATCCACAAACCTGGAATATCAATTCAATAAAAAAGAGGTTTTTGGGGCGGCCTGGATTTTTTTTGAGAATGTCATAATGAAGACCAATGACGAGATATTATTTGTTAGTTCTTACCCGCCCCGGGAAGGTGAAACTGCAAAGTATACCCAGGACCTGATGCATGCTATCAGAGAAAAATTTGGTTCCTCTTACTCACTTTCCGTCTGTGCACTTGAAAATCAATTAGAGTTTAGACCCTATGGCAAGGAAGTAAAGTATATCCTTCATACAGAAAATTATGTAGAATACCTGGATATGGCCAGGAGAATTAATGAAGACCCCAATATCTCAACGATAGTTGTTCATCATGAATTTTCATTATTTAGCGGAGAATACGGCGAAAACCTGCTTTATTTTTTATATGATCTTAACAAGCCCATTATAGTACATTTTAATAACATCTTTCCCCATCCTGATCACCGGATGCTTTATATTGTAAATGCTATTATCACCGTTTCAGCCGGTATTCTGGTCAAAAGCGAACATGCCAAAAATGTTTTGATCAGAGAGTATGAGATTGAACCTGAAAAAATCTATGTGATGCAATATGATGTTTCTGTCACAGAGGCACGAGACATTTCGATAAGGGCTCAAAGCCTGACCTGTTAGCGTTCGATTTCCAATACTTTTCCTTAATCTTAGGAGATTTCCATTTATGATGTATTTTTTACCTGAAGGAGGAATATTTATTTTCTAGCCGGAACATTATTTCAAAAACTATTTTGAAAGTGGAGGGAATGAGAGCCCGAATAAAAATATTTGTATTATTCTATACAAAATTGATAGACATTATAAACAATGTCATATATTTGTATTGTCATGCGATTATTAATTATTATCTATTGGAGGAAAGTGTTTACAAACGGAAGTTGTTGAGGCAGCACAAGAAGTCGGACGAAAAACCGATATCAACCAATTCCAGACATTGATATTAATAATTCATTTGCATATGAAAATAAGATTTTATGACAATGCCCCTCCCGACTTTGCTAAAACGGACGAGCCCAAACTAAGATGTACAGCAATATTGGATACCATATTAATAATTCTTTTACTCCTTACAAAGCACTGTTTTTTTGCAATTTT
>JBDTUE010000067.1:0-18467 GCA_040007895.1 Saprospiraceae bacterium
TTAAAATATAGAATTCTCATTGATTTCATCATTCAGGATGATAAAATCATATTAATCGATATTGGGGATCATGGATTATATGAGTAAGGTTTGTCAGCAAATTTTTGAGGGACTGCATTTCTTTACCTGGCAGATAGAAACAAGTATAGTCGCAACAAGAACAATGTCAGGGGCATCAGGTTGAAAGTAGCCTCGTACGGAAAAAATCCGTACATTTGCAAAAAGATATATGGAAAAAAAGTCTGCGTCCAAATCCATTGCCAGGTTTGATACTAAATTGCCCAAAGCTCAAAAAGAACTGTTTGAACAAGCCGCAGCTATTGGCGGTTATCGGACATTGACAGATTTTATTATCCAATCTGCCCAGGAAAAGGCCGTTAACCTGATAGAAAGAGAAAAATCAATGTTCGCTTCCCAACGGGATCGCGAAATTTTTTTTAAAGCTATCGTGAATCCACTTAAGCCTAATAAAGCATTAAGGGAAGCCGCCAAAGCTCATAAAAGAACATTAAAGAATAAATGAAATATACTACCGTTGCTTTTTCTTCTTCCATAAACAGAAGCAATTTTCGTTGTGGCAATCTCTTGCTGGACCGTTATTTTAAGGAACAAGCTATTCATGATTTCAAAAAAAAGATCGCAGCGATTTTTATTTGGCTTGATGAAAATAAAAAGGTCATCGGTTTTTATAGTTTATCCAATGATAATATAGACCGGAAAGAAGTGCCGGAAGAGATGGAAAAGAAAATGCCTGAATCGTTTGATTCTTTTCCTACCACGTTTCTTGGAAAGTTGGCTATTGATCTCAATTTTCAAAAAGATGGAAATGGAAGGATATTATTATTTGATGCTTTGAAAAGGGCTTGTGATAATTCAAAATCGTCCATTGTATCTATGGCTGTAGTCGTGGATCCAATTGACCTGAATGCTCAGGAGTTTTACACTACCTTTGGATTTGTAAATTTACCTGACCGGGGTCGGATGCTGTTGCCAATGAAGACCATTAATCAGGTTATGGGTTGAATAATTGCTTTAATAAAGTCAGTGAGAAAATAATTAGCACTTATAATCCTGTCGAAAATATCTTTAATTAATTCGACTTTACTATTTTTTTTGCAATCCGATTTATACAACCTATAATTTTATTTTCCCTGTAGATATTTTTTAGGTGTCAATCCATATTGTTTTTTAAAGGCAGTAATAAAATGACTTGGATTGGAATAACCCAGGTCATAAGCTACTTCATTAACCTGTATGGATCCCTGGTCTAAAAGCTTTCGTCCCTGTTCCATTTTTTTAATTAATAGATAACCGTAAATGGTATGGCCATAAAGCTCTTTGAATCCGGACTTTAATTGGTATTCAGGGATCGTTACCATTCTTGCAAGTTCTGCTATGGTCGGAGGTAGTTTCAATTGTTGAATTAATACTTCTTTGGCTTGTTTGATTTTGCTCAGTACGTTTGCATCATTCAAAAAAGGGCAGGAAATATTATCGGCCTCTTTGTCTGAAAAATATAAACTGACTACTTCCAGCATCTTGCCGTAATAATAGGTATGCTCTATGGATTTATTCAATTGGATCCGGTATAAGGGAAGTAATGTCAGGAGTACGGATTGGCTCATAAGTTTGTCCTGGTAGATCTTTTGTTGAATAGCCTCATTATGGAGTATGGGCAGATCTTCGGGAGTGAAAAGCTTGTGGAGTTTTTCCAGCGGGATAAATAAAGTAATGAGTTTGGTCTGGGGCTGAATTTCTATTTTGAAAATATGCTCCTGTAATGGATTGAATAAAAAAGTGATGTTTTGCTCGTCGATGTTGCGGATATATGGTCCGAAATGCAGGTTGGTTTTCCCCTCAAGTCCAAAGAAAAACTGGATTCGGTCTTTTTTAAGCAAACTTTCCAGGAAGATGGACTTTTCCCCGATATTTTCATACCGGTCAAAACTTATACCCTGATCATGAAATAATGAAGTATGATAATCCAAATCGAAGTGTTTTAATTAATTCCAAAAATACAGGTAACAAACGGAATATCAAGCTCAAATAAATTGTCGTTTAAAGGCATTTTCAATATCAAGCGAGGTATAATATTAACAAACGGTTTGAAATTTTAATGTACAGTGCTGATTTTTATCAGCTTATGGATTGATCAGCATCAGGGCAATTTGATGGATTTGAGTATTCTTTTATTCTCCACGGGTATTTCCTGAAACTAAGTTGGCGCAACTTTGCCCTTGTAATGAAATTAAGTCTTCTGGTTCTCAGCTTGTTATTCTTCATAACCACCGATCTCCATGGTCAGAATGATACCAGTATGACCAGGGCTCTGGACCCTGTTTTTGTAACTGCACATCGCGATGGTCGTAAATTATCCACTTTATCTACTGCAGCCTTATTCATCCCACAGGAACAAATCAAAATAATGGGCTCAGTACGTGTCCAGCAAATACTGGCTGAACAAAATGGCATTCAAATTGTCCCTCAGGTCAATGGTCTTGGTTTTGGCATCCAACTCCAGGGATTTAATCCTGATTATACGCTCATTTTATTAGATGGTGAACCTTTAATTGGCAGGAATACCGGATTACTAGATATCAATAGGCTTTCAATCAATCCTATTAAACAAATTGAAATAGTAAAAGGACCCAGCAGTAGTCTTTATGGATCAGAGGCTCTGGCAGGAGTAGTAAATATCATTACTCAGAGAAGTAATGAAAATCAACTTAAAGCAAGTATAAAACAATCAAGTCATCAGACTTCCGATATCAGTGTTTCCGGTGGATACACACACCAAAATGGCGACGCCCTTATCCAGGTCTCCAGATTCGCCACTAACGGGTATGATCTGAGTCCTGCATCCTACGGACAGACGGTATCCCCGCATCAGCAATGGTCCTTCTTTGGAAAAACAAATAAAAGCATAGGCAAGCATGACCTTAGCTTGAGTGCGAGATACTTCAATGAGGAACAACAAAGTCAATACCTGGTCAATCAAACAGCAACTAAGGGCACAGGAAATATACAAGACTGGATGATCAACCCAGTGTGGAAATTCAAGATGACCCCGTATATACATAGTACACTCCGGGCATATTATACCCAATACAATGCGACTGCTGTTTATTTAAAAGATCATTCCGAAGAAGTAATTAGTAATGACGATTTTCATCAATCCTTTGCCCGGATTGAATGGAATCCCAAAATAAGAATCAATGAATATCAAACAATCCTGGCAGGAGCGGGCCTGGTAAACGAAAAAATAAATACCATCCGGTATGGATCTAATGAACCCAGACACCAATATACCCAATATGCGTTCGGTCAATATACCATTACCCCATCCGACCATAAGGAACTTAATCTTGGCTTGCGATATGATCATAATAATGTGTACGGAGGTCAGCTAAGCCCGAAAATTTCTTTCATCACTCCGGTTACAGCTTCGTTGCTTTGGAACGGTTCGGCTGGTATGGGCTTCAAATCTCCTGATTTTCGTCAATTGTATCTTGACTTTACCAATGCAGCAGGTGGTGGTTATATAGTACTGGGAAGAGAAGTCTTAAATGAAAAACTATCGTCCCTCCAAAATCAAAATCTAATCGCAACCTTACTGAAAGATGTATCGAATGAAAATGCAATCAAACCAGAACGATCCTATTCTTTCAATACAGCGATTAAATCCGTACAAGGTCAGTTCAATTGGGAACTTGGATTGTTTTATCATAGAGTTTCAGAACTAATAGAAACAGAACCTGTTGCCCAACTTACATCCGGTAGTAATATATACAGTTACTTTAACATCAGTAAAGTACGGATACAGGGACTAGATGCCCAATGTCAATGGCGGCTAAACCAGGCTCTTCGTCTCCAGGCGGGTTATCAACTGCTGTATGCTCATGATCTTCAACAGCTCGACTTATTAAAGCAGGGTTTAAAATTCAGGAGAGACCCAGTCACCCTTTCAAGTGTGCGAATAAATCAGGCGGATTATTTTGGATTATCCAACCGAAGCAGGCATTCAGCTCAGATAAAACTTTTTTATCAATCCCAAGATCAGCCATGGAATGCATCTGTCAGAATGCAGTACCGGAGCCGGTTTGGTCTTGGTAGTAATTCAGGAGTAGTACAAGGTGGAGAAGTTTTCGTTTCAGAACGAAGTGGCAATGATATCCTTGATAAATATGATGCATTTGTAAAAGGATATGCGCTAATGAATATAAGTGCAGGATGGACTGCCTGGAAGCCACTAGAGCTCCAAATTGGTATTGATAATGTTTGGAACAAAACGATACCTGAAGCTTTGCCAAGTTTGCCGGGACGGATTATCTATTTCAATGTCAATTATTCAATTTCTAAAAAAGCAAAACATAGTTAAACAATTCAATTTAATATCAAAATGAAAAAAACAGCTTTAGCCCTGATCATTATTCAATCTATTTTAGTTTTTTCCTGTAAGAAAGATTCTACAGGAGGTTCGGTAGCACCAATAGCCAAAACGATCACTAATCTGGCGGCAGATCCAGGTACTGGTGTCAATCCGCAAAACGGACAACCTGTAGGTACCATAGAAAGATTTACGTTATTCAATTTTTCCAGTGGAGTCATCGTATCGAATACAGATAGTGCTTCCAATAAATGGGATATAGGATTCAAAGGCACTACCATTATTTTTAATAGCGGCACCAGCGGGCCCGGAAATGCAGGTGTAATACTTAAAGATGGTGTTTTGGATGATATCACCACGGCTCCAACCACAGGTTATCTTACAGACAATGCATCAGGCTATGCTATTCCGGTAGGATCCGGCAAAGGTTGGTATACGTACGACGGTGGCGCCATGGTCATTCGCCCTACTGCGGGTAAAATCCTCCTGATTCGCACGGCAGATAATAAGTATGTCAAAATGGAAATCATCAGTTATTATAAAGATGCCCCTGCAAGTCCAACCTTTATGATCCCAGCCCGATATTTTACATTCAGATATTTTTACCAGGGAGACGGGAGTACAGTTTTGAAATAGAATTAATCAACACGAATTGAAAAATGATCCTGATCTATTCCATTGGCAAGATCATCCCATAATCAGGCGCTTCATGATAAAATACTCGTATAGTATTATTTGACAGCCCATTTGTATCGGGGCATATTTACAAAGAATAGACCTATAAGAATAATTGCCAAAGCGGAGATTTGCAATAAGGAAATTTTTTCATTGGCAATAAACCAACCCAGCAAAGTAGCTACAAGAGGATTGACATAAGCATAGGTGCTGACTACAGCAGGTGGTTGGACACGGATGAGCCACATAAAAGCTAAAAAAGTAATACACGAACTGACAATAGCAAGATAAATCAAACCCAGCCAGGCATTCCAGGGAATCTGATCCAATATAAAATGATCAGCATCTCCATTTAAAAAAGAAAATGGCAAACAGACGATACCTGCCGTTAAAAGTTGAATAGTCGTATTGACATATACCGAAGAAGCAGTAGGGTGATATTTAAGATATAATGATCCGGCAACCCACATAAAACTACCGGTTATGATGGTCAGGATAGCAATAAATTCCATGGGAGATGACACAGTGCTGCTACTTCCATGTTTGGACTGTGCAAGAAGGAATACTCCAAGTAGTCCCAGCAGCAACCCCGATACAATCCAATAACTGGAAAAATAATAATGCCATTGTCTTCTATCCAATATCACAAACCAAAAAGGAGTAGTAATAATGATGGCAGTCATACTGGACGAAAGATATTGTTGAGCCCATACGACTGCAACTATACCACCAATAAAAATAACGATACCTGTAAGTGCATTTTTATATATTTCCTGTTTAGACGGAAATGGTTCTTTCCGGATGAAACAAACCACTAACAAAGACATGCCCGCAATGCACAATCTCATACTACTAAGCAGAAAAGGTGGAAAGCTTTTAAGAACATGTTGTACAATAATAAAATTAGATCCCCATACAAGGTAGATTGCGGCGAAAGCAAAAATAAGTTTTGATTTAAAGGATAAGCCCGAATTCATATATTCTATGATTCAATGAATAAATACTAAAACAGCTATTTGTCCAATTTTTTATAAAGAACAGCTCCTTTTTGATAGAGATAGTATAAGATAATTACCGCATAATTCTTTGGATCCGGATTGATCAATGACTCATGTACTTCATTGGGATATTCATAAAATACCTGGCCTCTGGTCAGGTGAAGAGGGGCTTTGTCTTTCATTTTAGTAATGACTTCTCCTTCCGCGATATAACCGATCAACTGGCAATCATGTTGATGAACTACAGTATCCCGGCCTCCTGGTGGGACAATAAAATTGACCACTGTTATTTCTTCACCTGCATACAGAGAGTCTGTAAAAGATTTATTAAAAATAGCGGTGTGTTCCCATTTTGTATTTTTTGAAGGAGTATTGTGATCGTGTTGAGCGATAGAATCCGACCAGGCACCCATTAAAAAAAGAATTATGAAATATTTCATTGTTAAATAAATTTTAAATGAAGTAGAAAAAAAGTTTTAATGTTCTATCCCGACAATGTAAATAAATCCCGTATGTATTTATAATTGAATAAGAATGGTTATTAAAGTTTATCTATCATTAAGCAATTAAGATCATCCATGATTACAGTTCAGGGTTTAATTTAAGACTTACCCCTATCCGGTTCCATGCATTGATTAGCGTTATGGTCATGATGATATGAGCGGTATGTTCGATACCAAATAATTCAATTGCTTTTTGATACAAGATATCACTCAAACCGGATCGATGAATATAAGTAATCTCTTCAGTCAGTTTTAAAAGTATCTGTTCTTTCTCATCAAAGACATTAGCTGCTTCCGGCCATACGGAAATCAGGTGGATCTTTACAGGGTCTGCCTGAATGGCCAGCGCTTCAGAAATATGATAGTGAACACAGAAGGCGCATCCGTTGATTTGTGAAGCACGGATTTTAATTAATTCTCTGTACCAGGCGGAAAAAGGAGACGCATGGACGACACCATCCCAATGGTTTAATGCTTTGTATGCATCGGGATAAACTTGTTTTATGTTTAATCTTGAATGGTTCATATACTTGTTTATACAAATCTATGAGATCACTGGACTATCTTTATAGTCCAATTTTTAAATTTCAAGTAGTCCAGATGCTCCCGTTCAAATCCCTGATCCGTATCCATAGAAATAGTACTACTCCAGTGTATAAACAGGTTGCGAATAGCATAGTCCGATTGATACAGGAAGGAAGATTGACCCCCGGATGTGATCTTCCATCGAGCCGGGTGATGGCTGCAACGCTGATGCTTCATCGCAAAACAGTGATTGCTGCTTATGAAGAAATGTTGGGACAGGATTGGATCAGGGCATTTCCAAGGAAAGGCATGAAGGTTTCAGAACGATTGCCGGAATTAAGGCCCAGGTTATTTACAAAAAACAAAATAGTCTCACCGTTTAAAACGGATTCTTTCCATGCGGATATTTCGAAAGCGAAGGACATAAATAAGAATAAAGCCGAATCCTATCAATGGGTAATTAATGATGGATTTCCGGATTCCCGAATAGCCCCAGTAGACTTATTATTCCGGCAATACCGCTATCTTATTAAAAAATCCGGATCCGAAAAAGAACTCATGTATAGCAGTGGAAAAGGTTCTTTAAAGTTGAGAGCAGAATTATCCCTGTTTTTAAATTCAACACGCTCACTGGGTATTGGTGAAGATCATATCCTTATTACGAAAGGAGCTCAAATGGCCATCTATACAGCCGCCAAAATGATTTTAAAGAAAGGATCAAAAGTAATTGTAGGTGAACCTAATTATATATTTGCCAATGATGTTTTCAAAAATTTAGGAGCCGATTTGATAAAGGTACCTGTAGATGAATATGGTATTGATGTTGATAAAATTGAAAAAATATGTCAAAAAAACAAACCAGATCTATTATATATTATACCACATCATCACCACCCCACAACGGTAACGCTAAGTGCCGACCGGCGAATCAAACTTTTAGCCATCATCCGGGAAAATAGACTTCCGGTGATCGAAGATGACTATGATTATGATTTTCATTATAACCGAAGCCCGATATTACCATTGGCCAGTGCAGATCACCAGGGGCATGTACGATATATTGGTTCTTTAACTAAGTCGTTTGCGTCTTCGATCCGTTTGGGTTATTTGGTATCAACGGTGCCTATTATTAACCAGGCAGCCGACATCAAAAAATTGATAGACATTCACGGTGATTTTTTATTGGAAGAATCGTTTGCCTATTTATTTAAAAGCGGAGATATGCAAAGGCATCTTAAAAAATCACTTAAGCTGTATCAGACCCGTAGGGATAGGATGTGTATGATTCTGGAACGAGATTTTAAAAACCTGATTACGTTTAAAATCCCTTCGGGAGGTATGTCTGTATGGGCAATGTTTGATAAAAAATACCCATTAGGTGAAATTGCATCCAAAGCGAATCGTCTTGGGTTGTATATAAATGAAAACAGCTTTAAAAATCCGGATTTTGAGAAATATAATAGTACCAGGATAGGTTTTGCTTCTATGAATGATAAAGAGATGGATGAGGTAATGGAAGTTTTGAAAAAATCGATCTAATGTTTAACTACAAATGATTAAAAGCTGGTTAACCGCCCGGAATGTTAAAATTTACTTATGAAATACTTATTACCTCTTATATCAGTTGTGATCGTACACTCTTTCCAAATATTACCTTCAGTTTTCTAAAGTTCTTACTCGCAAGAATATTAACTTAATTTTCTGATCAAAGGGATTGGAGATAAACCGGCTAGATCGCCTTGGAGAAGATCTCTTTGAAAGAAGAAATACTTAAAAAAACGGATAAAACAGGAATCCGAACCAACTTCTTATCATTTCTTTGCGTAATGTCTTAATGAATAAAACTCTCTACTATGAATAAATCACTACACCTTTTAAAAACATCGATATCCCTTTGGATACTTCTATTTTTAAACCCTTATTTTGCCGCCGCTCAAAGCGGTAACAATTGTAACACTGTAGCCAATCTTACCTGTGGCCAATCCATTTCTTCTACTACAGTTGGTGGCGGAAATGATTTTACCACCGCCAACTATTCTTGTCATTTGACTAATAATTCATTTGATGCGGAAGATAAAGTATACAAGATCGTACCTGTAAATACAGGCGTTCATGAAATTACCTTATCCGGTTTATCTAAAGACCTGGATCTTTTTTTATTTTCCAATAGTTGTACATCCGGTACGTGTATTGCAAAAAGTACCCTTTCATTAAATAGTAATGATAAAATAAATGTCAATCTTAATGCAGGATCTTCCTATTACCTGGTAGTGGACGGTTACAATGCCTCACAGGTAGGTAGTTTTCAATTGTCCATGTCCTGTCCACCCGCCCCGGTATGTGCAGCTGACATCACTACATTAAACTGTGGGGAAGTAGACACCTTCACTACCGTGGGCAGGCCAAGTCAATACTCCAAACCAAATTTTACTTCCTGCATGGTGATCAATAACAGCACATTTGCTGCCGGAGATAAAGTATTTAAATATAAACATGTTCCATCCAGTCCCCATGCAGTATTGACTATTTGGGACTACTCCAAAGATCTTGATTTGTTTGTATTTAATTCATGTAATACTTCTGCTAATTGTATAAAATCAGGCAAGAATAAACAAGACAAAAGTGAATACATAGATTTTACTGGTTTGCCCTATGGAGATTATTATATCGTAGTCGATGGTTTTGATGCTTTGCAAGTAAGTTCATTCCTGATTTCAGTAAATTGCCAGCAAATCTGTCAACAACAAGGCATAAGTACTCCCATCACCTGTGGACAAACGGTGGCGGGTAATACGAGTAATGGAAGCAATGTATTTGCTAAATATTCCTGTGACCCATCTTATGAATTTACCGGACCAGAAAAATATTATTCTTTCAAAGCTCCTTCTACAGATACATTTCGAATAGATTTATTTGGGTTTAATAATGACCTGGAATTATTTATTACAGAACCATTCAATTGTGATTTAAATCCAGGTTGTAAAAAAAGCAGTTTACATTCAAGTGGTCTGCCTGAGTCCGTACGTATAGCACTTCAAAAAGATGAAACGATCTACATCGTAATAGATGGATCCCTGGGTGATCGTGGACCGTTCCAGTTAAAAGTGACTTGTCCTCCGGTTAGTGATAGATGCGATGATGCAGATCTTATTACGTGCGGAATAAAATACAGCAGTAGTACCCTGCACTCGGGCAACCAATTTACCAAAGCAGATTATTCTGATTGCTATAATTCAAGCTCTTTGTTTAACGGCAATGATAAAGTATTTAAATATACACATACCAGTGCCAATAAAAATGCCCGTGCCGTAATCTGGGGGTTTGAAAAGGATTTAGATTTGTTTTTATTGAATTCGTGCAATACGAATACGACCAGTGTGCGTTGTTCAGCCAGCAGTGTAAATAACTATGAAAGTGTTGATTTTACAGGCTTGCCGTATGGTGATTATTATATCGTAGTCGATGGATATAATTCTATTCAAAACGACAGTTTCAATATTTCAATTTCCTGTCAGTATGTTTGTCAGGATAGTCTTATACAATCTATTAGCTGCAATACCACGGTTCAAAGTAGCACCACCGGAGGAATGAACAGATTTTCTAAATATTCCTGTTTCAGTGAAACGGTGTTTACGGGTCCTGAAAAATATTATCGGTTTAAAGCAATTCAAACCGGAGAACACATCATCGACCTGACTGGTTTTAACAATGATTTAGAGTTATTCGTAGTGGATAGTATAGATTGTGTTTATAATCCCGTATGTAGAGCCAAAAGCATCACCGGCCCCGGCCATGATGAACAAATCAAAATTAATCTTCAACAAAACGAAACCATCAATATCCTTGTTGATGGAGCATTGGGAGTCAATGGGCCCTTTACTTTAAAAGTAAGTTGTCCTGTAGTCAAACCAATACGGTTTGATGTGAGTGACAGTATCTGTGATATTAAAGGTAAGACCGTTCAAATTCCAGTTAAAATCAAGAACTTTAAAAATGTAACTTCTTTTTCTATGACGATTCAGTCTGAAGACTCTTCTATTGTCAAGATAAAAAGTATTAGTTCAAACACGTTAAACGGACTCACTTATTTTGTCCAGGAAGTAAATAAAACCATTACGATTTCCTATTTAGGGGCTAACCCAACTACACTTTCGGATGGAACAACTGCATTTCTAATCGAAGCAGTTTTGTCTGGAAATACCGGTCAATCAGCGTTGATCAAAATCGTAAATAGTCCGACGATGATTAAAGCAGTAGTGACAGAAAACAATCAAAATAGTTTGTATCCTGTTGAAACCATCAATGGAAGCATTTGTATTCTTGCTCCTCCGCCTACATCCAAACTGACATTTAATGTAGATGACAACATATGCGATAGCAAAGGCAAAAACATTCAGATACCGGTAAGGGTATCCGGTTTTACTAATATCCGGGCATTTTCTATGACCGTTACGGTTGATAGTACAAGTATTCTTCAAATAAACAATATATCCTCTTCATTAAGCGGCTTGACATTTTTTGAGGCTACTCCTAAAAAGACATTCACGCTGCAAATGTTATCCAATACCGGAATTACACTGGCAGATGGTACCATTGTTTTTAATATCAATGCAAGCCTGGTGGGCAATGTGGGACAGACTGCCCATATTTCAATTGTTTCGATACCAACCAATATTCAGGCGATAGCTTTCGAAAACAACCAGAATATAAATGTTCCGGTCGACGTTTTAGGTGGAACAGCATGTATCAATGCTGCTTCCCTGGTCAATCTCTCGGGGAAAATCATTGATAGACAAAATGCAGGGATTAAATCAGCAGATGTAAAACTCAGGGGCACCGATAGCCTCAATATAAGTACGCCTGATAATGGTACTTATACATTTAATAACCTGGTGACAACAGGAAATTATACCTTATCTGTAATGAAGAATACGAATACATCTAATGGCATTGACCTTTTGGACCTAACACTGTTGCAAGATCATATCATCACCAGGACCGTCATCACAGATCCGTATAAACTACTGGCCGCAGATATTAACAGAGATGGGTCTATTGATATATTAGACCTTGCAGAATTACAAGATCTGATCATTACCCGTATCAGTAATTTTACAAATAATACATCCTGGATTTTCATTCCAACGAATGATAGCTTAACGGCTGCGAAAGTATTCAACAAGACATATCTAACTACCAGGACCGTCAATTCCCCAGCGGGCGATCAAGCCAATCTTGATTTTTATGGAATCAAAATAGGAGATATCAATCAAAGTGCCAATCCTCAAACTTTAATTAATAAGGAAGAAAAAATAAACGCGACCATTCAGCAACGAAGTATTGGCAGTTTAGCATTGACATTACCTTCTATGACGGTCAAAAAAGATCAGACAATATATGTACCGTTGATCCTGGATAAATTTACTGATGTTCGGGTATTTCAGCTTTTGATTTCGTGGGATCATTCCAAAATGGAGTATTTAAAATCTGAATCATTCAACACACAGTTAAACGGTTTTGACGAGTCAAACTTAGTACACAATGTTCAAAACCCAGGTTTATTAAATAGTTTATGGTTAAACACAGATAATAGTAGCTTATCAGAAAACACAACATTATTTGTAATGGTTTTTAAAGTAAAAGCGAATCCGGGAGAAACGTTCAATATTGGATTTAAAGAAATCAAAGCGATGGAAGTAACCGGAAGTATAAACTCTATAAAATTTACCGATAGTAAAATCACGGTATCCGATATTTCAACTGCCTTCAAAGAAGTAAGTAAAGAAGATATACATATAAAAGTGTATCCTAATCCGACCGCTTATACCATAAATTTAATTGCTGAATCACCCTTTGAAGTACGGGAACTCATAGATGCAAGAGGGGTCGTTTATCCAATGCTCTTAAAGGCAAAATCAAATTATTCCATTGATTTAAATTCGTATGCTGCGGGAGTTTATTTTATTAAAACGAAAACGGATCAAAAAATTCAAGTTCATAAATTTATTTTGAATAAATAAACCAGCAAGCATAGTAAGATTGATTGTGTTCTAATGATACTTGAAAAGGTAAGCTTGTTTATAATTTTAGTATTGCAGTAATCAGCAAGAATAACGTTATACAATCTTACTTTTTCACTCTCAAAGCGGTCAGGTTTACAGGACCGATAAGGCCTGATGTTTTGGGTTTCCAATGAATAGCTGTAAACAAACCATCATCCCCTTTGTTTTCAGATAGTCTGGGAGGAAAATTGATATTATAGAATTTTTTCCAGGGTACTTTTCGTTGTTCCAAATCAATGATCCGGTTGGCCATACTATTAGTAACCAGGATTTCAAGTTTGTTTTTTAATTTAAGTGCATTCGATGGGATGATGACTTTAAAAGTGGGACCAATGCACGTTGCAATAGTTTTATCATTTAACCTGATTTCTGCAGATTCTTCGACTTTGCCCAAGTCTAATACATAATGTGTGTTATTTGTTTTTGGTTTGTCAAAAGTATTCGAATAAGCAGCTGTTCCTGAATAAGCAGATATTCCAGCTATAGACAGATCAAGCCAATTGGAAAGGGTATCTATACTAAAAGTACCGGGTATCTCAGGTCCGCCCTGAACAAATTTTAAACTCCAGCCATGATTCAAATGAATTGATTGATCATTCAATAAATCATAATTTGTATAGGTTGGAATATTTGCAATGCGGTCTGTCGCCTCCAGGATCACACTTTCATTTGGATCGAGAGAAAAGTATATTTCAATACCTCTGGAAGTTAGTCTGACAGGTATTAGTCCGTATCGTCCATCTAACGGATCATAACGAATGACTTTATGTTTATTACTATGAATCGGTATCCATTCTTCGATTTTATAGGTCTTTGAATTTTTTATAAAATAATATTTACCATCAGTGGTTATCCGTTTTATACATTGTAGTCCTGCCTTATATAAAGCCCCCTCATGATCAACCGATGCAGTATTTAATAATTGGTTGAGCGGAAGTCTTGTATTCATTTTTAAAGAATTCAATAAAGAATCAAATTGAACTTGCCGGTTTTGATATAAATGAAATCCCGGTACTTTAGAAGGAACTGTATTAAAAAGAACATCAGCTCCTTTATGCTGCAATGAATCTAATTTAAATAATGTGTTTAATGGCATATAGTCTCCACCGCTGATTAATAAAGCGCGATAGGAACCTCCAGGGCTTTGAATCCTTCCATTTTTATAGGACAATGTTTGAATCTGCCGGTCGCTTATAAAATCATATTCATATCCCCAGGAAGACAAACTATCTGCCGTAGCTTTGAAAATACTATTCTCAAATCCATGCATACCATCAAAATGATATAATAATTCATTATCCTGTTGATGAATGCGATCAGCGAAAGGAAAATATACGAGGAGCTCATGATCCGGTTTGCCGGCTTGTAAAAAACTCTGGCATCGCGCCACATAATTATTTAATGTTTTAAAATCCTTCCAAATTGGATTGGCCGGAGTTAAATGTGTAGCAGCATAAAACAACCAGCCCGGCCATGCTTCGTTAAGCGGAGAATAATTAGTGCCGTGATAAAAAATATGATTGATGCCTCCGAGGAAAAACAGATCAACACAATTCCGTACATCGGAAAGAGAGGATAGAAAATGTTCATTGAGCCAGGTGGCTGCTTCTGCAGATGCAAGTTGTTTACCCATCACATGGGCTGCTGAACTTGCAAATTTAAAACGGTTTAATTCATTGCCCTCCGACTCGGGGATATCTACTGCAGCATAGAGATCAAGGATATTGGCAGGTGATCCATGACTCTGGTTTCGGATTAGTTTATTTTTTGAATGTCCCCATTGAATCCATGGCAACGTAAATTTTTCTAATAGCAATTCCGATATCGTCTGCCTGTAATCATATAAGACCCTTGCGGAGTGATCTGTATGAATGGTATTAAGTAATGCAGGTAATTCATTTTTAAGATTATATCCTCTTCGTTTATTGAACTCATCAAAAAACAAAGGAGTCCAGTTACTTTGTCCCCTCGCATCGTCTACTTCATAACTGTCATTAAAAAACCCTCTTAATCCGGATAAAGATTTGTTCTTAAAAGCAGTATCAAATTTAGTGAGATAGTGTTTCAACGCATTGACATCAAAATGATCGATGACCAGTCCTTCTCCACCCGGGGCGGCGCGCTCCACCATTTTTCCATGTAACCCATAAAAAACAGCATACAACGTCCAGCTACCGGGAGGCGCTGTCCAATCTAAGACCTGATCAATAACTTTGGTGGTAAGATCTAATGCATGTCCGTCCTGATCATAAGCCATCAATAAAAACAATGGAAGTGATTCATCAAACTGTACCTGATCAATAGCTAAAGCCTGAAGACCGACGTGCGTCTTCATGTTTTTCATTACATCTTCCGGCTTTAGACGGACTCCATTGGCAGTACGAACAAAACCAACTTGATTATAGTAGATGGAATCATTCATACGATGTCCCCCCTCAACAGTATATTTTTTATACGTAAAATATTTGCTCGCATCCTGATCAGTAACCCAGGGACCACCGAACGGCCAACCGGTCCCTGTAGCCATATCAATACCAAGGCCGAGGGTTTTAGCTTCCGTCAATACAGTTTCCAACATCTCTATCCATTGAGGCGAAAGAAAATCTATAAACTGAGATTCATAACCCTTCACACCGTAGATAGGAGTAATTTCCAGGCCCCCTAAACCAGCTTTCTGATAAAGCCTCATGGTGGCTTTAAGATCAGTTTTATTTACTGCGCTACCTTGCCACCACCATCGTGTCCATGGTTTAGTGACCGTATGTACTGAAGGCCAGGACGACTGAGCATGGGATAAAGTAACAAAGCAACCCATGATCAAAACGGTACATAAAATTCTAAATGTATAATACATGTGACATCAACTCTGATATTAAGAGTTAATATACGAAGATCATGCGGCTTGCAGGAAACTCCAGACTTCTTAAACTAACTACGTGTAATTTATACTATAAACAAAGGTTATGCGATGCTAAGGAAATTGGACAAACAGCAATCTAAAGGGCCATTTCATTTTTTACACGAAAACGATGTATGTTAGAGGAAATAATTACATTCTGCTTATGAAGTCCTGGTCCATTGCCGAACTCCCTGTTAAACAAATACTGGTTGCTATTTTGATATTACTGACGCTGATCGTGATCACCCACGGAATTTATCTTATCAATCCTGATATTTTACATCCGGGTTTTCTCAGTGTATTGCGTTGGCTGGGTATAATAGCGTTGATTGTCCTTGGACTTAAAAAAAACAATCTTACCACCTGGATATTTATCTCCATGGTGATCGGTGCAGAAATAGGACATGACTGGCCTACTGTAGGAACCAATCTAAAACTCATCAGCGATATCTTTTTGCGAATGATCAAAACGATCATTGCGCCTTTATTATTTTCTACTCTTGTAGTAGGCATTGCAGGGCATGCTGATATGAAACAGGTAGGTCGTATGGGCTGGAAGTCATTAGTGTATTTTGAAGTCGTGACTACCATTGCACTACTGATCGGCTTGGTCATGATCAATATTACTAAAGCCGGCGTAGGTATAGATCTCAGCGTAGTAGACACGGCTCAAAAACTGGACGTGACTAAACAAACCTGGCAAGATATCGTATTGCATACTTTTCCTGAAAATATAGCCAAAGCAGTGGCTGATGGACAGGTATTACAGATCGTAGTATTTAGTGTTTTGTTCGGACTCGGACTTTCTATGGTTAAGGATTCAAAGGCAAAGTCAACTATGCTTGGCTTTTGTGAAAGCCTTTCTGAGGTGATGTTTAAATTTACACACTTAATTATGTATCTCGCGCCATTTGCCGTCGGTGGAGCTCTGGCTTATACGATTGGTAAAATGGGATTTGAAATATTAAAAAACCTGTTTTTATTGTTGGCCACTTTATACGCAGCGTTAGCTGTATTGATTTTTGGGGTGTTTTTGCCAATAGCCTTATATATAAAATTGCCAATAAAGAAATTTCTTAAGGCAGTTTCTGAACCCGTGCTCCTTGCATTTGCTACAGCCAGTTCTGAAGCGGCACTTCCCCACGCTATGAAAGCATTGGAAGGATATGGTCTTCCCCGCAAAATTGTTTCATTCGTATTACCTACTGGTTTTAGTTTTAATCTTGATGGCAGCACTCTGTATTTAAGTCTTGCTTTGGTATTCGTGGCACAGGCAGCCAAAATACCACTTACAATAGGAGAAGAAATAGTCATGATGCTCACGCTGATGTTGTCCAGTAAAGGAGTGGCTGGTGTAGCCAGGGC
The DNA here is from genome assembly GCA_040007895.1 of Saprospiraceae bacterium. GTDB lineage: Bacteria > Bacteroidota > Bacteroidia > Chitinophagales > Saprospiraceae > JADJLQ01. Next base: position 17,415 of record JBDTUE010000067.1, read on the forward strand.
ATCGTTGGTGATTCTGATGGGTACTGCAGCTTCATTTCATTTACCGGCAGAGCCGATATTTATCATTCTGGGTGTTGATGCATTAATGGATATGGGTCGGACTGCAACTAATTTATTGGGCAATTGTCTGGCTACAGCGGTAATCACAAAATGGGAAGGAGAGTCAGTAGAAGGGATAAAGACAGCCTAAAGATCTATTCAGACTATTATTTACGGAGATTGAATTCATGAGAAACATAGAAACTTCATTAGCATCTTCGGTTTTATTTCCAAAGTCAGTCTCGCTTTTCAACAACTAATTCTTTAAAGGTAGTCAGGCTATCTTCTTCACGGGTAAATTTTAAATCCATAGCTTCCCCGATTACAATTTCTGCGGTGGTGTAAATCAGGTTATCATCCAACAGGTGTCCACCCAGCGTATTTCCTGTACTATCTGAGATTGAAAGATGCAAATGCGCGCTACCATCTTCAGCCAAGGTACCCACCAGGGATACTATTTCAAATTTTTGAGTCCAGGTAGTTGCGATAGAAAGATCGGCAAGACGGAGTGATGCTTTTTTTAAACTACCGACACAAGTAATAATATAACCTGCCCGGATATGATGGGCTTTGGCAAATGCAATGATTTCCTTTTTAAGATCTTTATCAGGCCCAAGGCGCAAGATGAAAACCAGATTATGTTCAGAACTGGAAGGATTCATATAGGATGGTGAGAAGATTAAAAATGAAGTATTTTATTCATTGTGAATTATATGTTATGTTGATAGATAAAACAATAAAGTTTATAAAGATGGAACAAGCTATTTATTACAAATGGGCCACCCGATCCAAAAAATCCTTTTTCTTTCTTCGGGACAAGTCTACTAATTTACCATTTGAAAGTAAGATTTGGCCACCATCATTTTTAAGAAATTTACTCACGCATTCCAGGTTGATCAGATGTGAATGGTGACAACGGAAAAAATTATGTTCTTCCAGGATGCTTTCATATTCTATCAGGCTTTTACTGGATACGAATTTGGAACCATCCTTTAAATAAAATGTGGTGTAATT
>JBDTUE010000068.1:0-18224 GCA_040007895.1 Saprospiraceae bacterium
GATTTTCGGAACTGATCGGGGTAAGAGCAAATTGAGTATTTGCATTTTTAATTACGTCATCAAAGGTGGTGCCCTGACCAAGTGTCAGCATCATCAAAGCCTTACCACTTGGCTCTGCCATGGTAAATTGTGCCGGTGAATTTTGAGACTGCCACCCCGTAGGTACAGGAAATTTAAACCTCAACTGCGGATGATAAAATATACCCCCGTCTACATATCCTTCATTGGGATCTTCCCCATACATCAGTCCTTGTATTCTGCGCAAATATTCATCCCGGTTAATTTTTAGAAATGATTTATCCAGCTTTTCCTGGGCTGCTGTTGCCAGTTTATTGACATTATTAAATCGATCACCTGGATCAGGATGTGTACTTAAAAATGCCGGTATTCTTGCTCCCGCTTTATCTGTAATTCTCCCGAGCACATTAAAAAAGTCAGCCATCTGATGTGCATCATATCCAACTTTCGTTGAATAGTCCACACCTAATTCGTCCGATTGTGATTCATGCGCTCTGCTGAATTTCAAAAGAAGAAGCTGTGCTCCCTGAGATAACTGCTCCGCAAATTGTGCTGCAGCCGGTGAGACTACCAATAAACCTATTAATCCTATTTGAGTTAATAGCTGATCTTTAGCCTGAGCATTAGCATGTCGTGCAGTGATGTGACCAATTTCATGACCAAGAACTCCTGCAAATTGTGCTTCATTATTAAAATGAGCCAATATCCCACGGGTAAAATATACATATCCTCCAGGTACGGCAAAGGCATTCACGATTGGCGAACTAATGACCTGAAAAGTATAGCCATGATCAGGTCGATGACTGATATGTGCCATCTCCTGGCCTTTTTCATTGAAATATTGCTGCAAAGCGGGATTGTCATACTTACCAAATTCAGCTATTACCTGAGGATCACTTTCTTTACCTAAGGCTTTTTCCTGTTCTTCAGACATGAGGTTGAGTTGACTTTTGCCTGTTACCGGGTTGCGTGAACATTGATAGAACACTAAAGCCAGGATCATACCAGTTAATACAGCATTAAATCTTTTCATATTATTATTTTTTGTTCTAAAAGGAGTTATTGAAGATATCTAAAATTTACTTATTAAAATTAATTGAATTCTAAACACGAATAAACGTAAAAAACAATTTATTCTATGCTGACACGATAGAATGAAGATGGAACTTTATTGGATGCTGAATTGTCTAAGCCTGATGAAAAAGCATGAAATAAATTCATTTCATATTGAAACATCAATCTTCAAACCGACAGTAGTTTTTCTATATCAAACGATTTCAATGATTTAACTCATATGTCTATTGCAAAGAATTACTTACAATCATTGATATTAAATAAGCCTGCATTTTGCCTGCACCTTCTTCCAGGCCTATTCCGGCAAGGGTTCCGGTGACGGGGTTAAATTCCGATTGTTGGACTAAAGAATTGTTGATAAAAAATTCAAGGTTTTTACCTGAATAAACAATTTTTAAATCATTGATTTCAGCCCCTTTATTAATAAATTCAGATGTTTTCCAGACTGAAGATTTAGCCTTATTATTTGTAATCACTCCTGTCTTAAACTTACCTTCTGCACTGATATAAAAAAACTGTAAGTTACCGATGTCCTTGTAGGCAAATACAAGTCCGAATCCATTCTTATTATCACCTTCAGAAAACAGCACCGAAGATTCAATCTTAAAATTTTTTTTCATGTCCAGGTCCCAGGATACAGCCCGATGATGTCTTTTGTTGGTTTTTTTTGCCATCCTCAATCCCTGCCCTGCTAAGATTTCTGATTCTTCATCTTTCGTCATTTTTAAATTCCATCCCATGGTATCATCGCCGGATTTAAAGTCTTCCCTGACTGTTTTTTCACAATTCCCGTCCTCTTCACAAGTGATCACAGGGCCGGTCAATACTCCATTATTATATTCTAACCGGCTTTTTTCCTTTCCGTTTGGAAAATAAGAAACGGAAACTCCATTTAATTTCCCTTCCGAATAATTCAATTCAGACTCTTTAAATCCATTTATATACCATTGAGTATGGGTTCCATGTGCAATCCCTGAATCGTTATAATTATTTTCGAATCGTTTTATGGCACCGGCATAATATCCGGTTAATTTGCCTTTCCATATCGTATTCGCATCATCTTCCATATCCAGCTTTATGGCATTTCCCTCACCCTGCAACGCTCCATTGATGAAATAGTCTTTTACTATTCCACCGGTGTCTGATTTTGATTTTTTAATAACTTCTCTGTAAAATTCAGCTTCCTTCTTTGTTTTAACCACTTTCCAATCCTTATCATAATATATCCTTTGCTTCTTTTGAGCATGGATTTGAGGAAATACAAAAATTATACAGGTTAATACAAAAATTATCTTTTTCATTAGGACTTCAGTTTGTTAAGATGTTTATTCGAATTAATTTTTACCGGGTAAAGATGTGGGAACATTTTTTCTTAATGAAATTTACTCCAACTATTTTTTGAATCCAACTCATTTTATCTATATTTTTGGATACCGTTCCAACTGCAGGATATTTATAATACGTCGAATTTTTTGATTACTCTATGTGTAGGAAGAACTTCATTTAAACAGCACAGGATACCATACAATTCCTTAGATTTAATTTAATTACTCAAACAGAAACTTTTAAAATTTATTTTTAAGCATGGTTAAATATTTTCAACTCTTTGGAATTGCCATTCTCTTTGTTTTTTATTGTCCTTCTTTGTATGCTCAATTATTGTCGTGGTCCCCATCATTCCCGGGACCGAATGATCCCATCGAAATTACGTTGGATGCTACTAAAGGGAACAAAGCTCTGGTTGGTTTTACGGGTAATGTATATGTTCATGTCGGAGTGATTACCTCCGCCAGTCAAAATTCGACGGACTGGAGATATGCTCCTTTTACCTGGGGTGGTACAGCTGCAAACTCACAAGCTGTAGCTCTGGGCAATAATAAATGGAAATTCTCCATTACTAATATCCGCAGTTTTTTTAATGTCCCGGCCAATGAAGATATCTTCCGTATAGCTATTCTTTTCCGCCAGGGTGGATGTACTAATTGTATCGCACAACGCAATATCGACGGCAGCGATATGTATATCCCTGTTTCAACATCTCCACTTCAATTGCGATTTGAAAAACCACCTTTTCAACCTTTATATAATCCCTTTCCGGAACCACTTCAATTAATGGTTGGTCAGACCCTGGATGTGAAAATCATTGCCAAAGAATCAGCTGCGATGAGCTTATGGTTAAATGGTGTATTAGTAGTTCAAAAAAATGATACTACTTCCCTATCTACTACTCTTAATCTTACTACAGCGGGAGGTAATGTTCTCAAAGGTATTGCTATAAATGCCAAAGGAACAGCAGGAGACTCATTGTTTTTTTCGGTCTCCGGAACGGTAGGACCGGTCGTTACAAAGCCGATTCCACCCGGGACCAGACCTGGAATCAATAGAATGCCGGGAGATACATCCCTGATTCTTGCATTGGTTGCACCCAATAAGTCAAAGGTTAGTGTCATTGGTGATTTTCCAGGTAATGAATGGACAGACAAACCGGAATATCAAATGAACCTGGATACAGATAACAAAACCTGGTGGATAAAGATCAATGGTCTGCAGCCTAATGTAGAATACAGTTATCAATACCTGGTAGATGGATCATTAAAGGTCGCTGATCCATATGCGGAGAAAATACTTGACCCATTCAATGATAATTTTATTTCTGCGAATACATATCCTCAGCTCAAACCATATCCTTCCGGAAAGACATCCGGTATAGTCGGTATAGTGCAAACCAATTCCTCAGGATATGTATGGAAAAATAATTTTAAAAGACCGGATAAAACGCAACTGGTAATTTATGAGCTATTAGTGCGTGACTTTTTATTCAATCATGATTTTAATGCGTTGATCGATACCTTGACTTACCTATCGTCCCTGGGTATAAACGCCATCGAGCTTATGCCTGTTGGCGAATTCGAAGGCAATCAATCCTGGGGATATAATCCTGATTTTTATTTTGCAGTTGATAAATATTATGGAACAGAAAATAGTTTGCGCAGGTTAATTGACTCCTGCCATGGCCGGGGTATTGCAGTTATTTTAGACATGGTACTTAATCACGCTACTGCGCTATGTCCTCTTGCTGCATTATATTGGGATGCAGTAAATCTGCGTCCTGCACCGGACAACCCATGGTTTAATGTTACCGCCAAACATCCTTTTAATGTATTCAATGATTTTAATCATGAGAGTCCGGATACCAAATATTTTAGCACCAGGGTCATGGAGTATTGGCTCAAAGAATTTAAAGTAGATGGGTATCGGTTTGATTTGTCTAAAGGATTTACTCAGAAAAATAATCCCAATGATGTCAATGCCTGGGGAGCATACGATGCAAGCCGGATCGCGATCTGGAAACAATATTATGATAGTATTCAAACTTATTCATTCGGTGCTTATACCATCTTAGAGCATTTTGCTGACAATGCCGAAGAAGTAGTTTTGTCCGATGCGGGAATGTTATTGTGGGGAAATGCCAATTATAGTTATAATGAAGCGACTATGGGCTATGTGAATACATCCAATTTCGATTGGTCTTTATCCCAGGTGAGAGGTTGGACAAACCGGCATTTGATATCCTATATGGAGTCTCATGATGAAGAACGGCTGATGTACAGAAATCAGCAGTTTGGTAATGTGTCAGGATCGTATTCAACCAAAAATATAAACACTGCATTGGATCGGATGAAACTGGCTGCATCTTTTTTCTTTATGTCACCCGGGCCTAAGATGATTTGGCAGTTCGGAGAAGTAGGTTATGACTTCGCTATTAATACCTGCGTCAATGGAACAGTAAATAATAATTGCAGATTGGATAATAAACCGATCACCTGGCAATACACTAAGGATCCTGCCCGTAAAGCTTTACTCGACTGGTATACAAGGCTTCTGACTTTGAGAAAATCCACCGCCTGGCAAGCAGCAGCTAAAACTGTAAATTATAGTCTTAGCGGAGGTGTGAAGTGGCTTGGATATAGTTTAAATAATAATCTTAATCTAATAGTTGTTGGAAATTTTGATCTTTCTACTAAAAATGTACCAATCAGTTTTCCCAAAACAGGTACCTGGATAGATCTGAAAGATAATAGTATACTCAATGTGACTCAAACAAATACAGATCTTACCCTTTCAGCAGGTGAATATCACGTATATATGGATAAACCATTTGATCAGGTAACTCCTATACAGGATGTCCAAGCTCTGAATACATTGGATGTCCATTTATTTCCCAATCCTTCCACAGGTCCATCTACTCTACAGGTGTTATTAACGAAAGCTTCTGATGTACAAATTTCTATTACGAACCTTGAGGGTCAGGTTATGCAAACTATGAATATAAAATTGTCCGTCGGTGTTCATCATTTAAATAACCTAGCGGAACTTTCAGCAGGTACTTATATTATTCATGTGGCATCCAATACCGGGGTTCAAAATGTAAAGTACCTCCGGTATAGATAGAGAAACATCTCGTCATCGTAGTTTTTTGTATTAACTCCGTTTAAACATTTGATTCATTATACATTTATGAGTACTTAAGCGTTTTTACGGAGAAGATTTCTACATCAATGGTTCTTCTAAATATTAAAAAAGCACCCGGTAAGTAAATTAAATTAATTCCTAATACTTTAATCACGCAAAAAACTTCTCTTCTCTTTATTCAGTTTTTTAATTTCTTTAATGCTGCTTTTGATTCTTCAGTCATTATCAATTTGCCACTGATCGTCGACCTCATCTTCAGTAATTCATCCCAGGACGGTGTCGATGACCAGAACATTTGTTTGATTTCCTTTAGAGCCTTCGTACTATAACCTGACCATTCTTTAAGTGTCCGGTCTACAGAAAGATTTAGGGCGAAAATATCATCTGTTACTTCATTGTATAAGCCATGATGCAAAGCATAGGATGCACTATGAAAATCTGCTGGCGTTAATGTCATATACGTGAATCCTGATAATCCCATTTTACGTTCTATAGCAGGTCCCACCACGAATGGCCCGATCCCATTGAGCAACTCGCTAAGCCGTATTTGAGCTTGCGCTGTTGCGATTACATAGTCTGAAGCCGCAATAATGCCCAATGCTCCACCGATGGCTTTTCCCTGCACTACACATAAAACCAAATGCGGACTTTTACGAATAGCCAGGATCAATTCAGCAAAATGAAAGAAAAAAGCAGCGCCGGTTTCCTCATTCTCAATGGACAACAATTCAGTAAGATCTGCTCCGGCACAAAATGTCCGATCTCCTTCACTTTTTAATATTATTATTTTAATGGATTGGTCTTCATCCAGGGATATAAGCTGATGCCTGATCTGCACTAATAATTCTGACGACAAGGCATTGTGTGCGGCACTACCAAATGTAATGGTTGCTATATTTCCGGATCGATCAAGTGTACATGGCATGTTTCAAAGATCTGAAATAAATCATAAACAAGTATAATACAAATTCTTTCCTGGCACTAGTCCAACGTTGACTTATCCATCATAAGGTTCAGACCTACGTTGTTTGACGGAAATCCCATAATAAAACAATGTAGGTCTGTCACCGCCTAAATGAAGGGGCGACTTTTCCAATGGATTCCTTCGGGAAAATCACCTTTCACTTAATTATTGTTTAGAAAGGAATTCTGGTAAGGACGTACCAATGATCTCTGTCCAACCCTTTGCGAAATTATCCTTATGAAGTTCCGGTTCAGAAACCGGGAAAGTATTCAATCCTGCATGAGTCAGCTTCAATTTTGTTTTATTTTTTTCTAAAGGAGTCAATTCAAAAGTGACTATCGAATCACCCGGGTATCCTTCGTATCTCCAGCTATGTACCAGTTTAGAACCTTGAATTACTTCTTTGATCACACAAATATGCATCCATTGTTTGCCGTTCGGAGACCCTCCTAGAAATCTGAATTCAAATCCAGGTTCTGGTTTGAATTCCGCTAAATCAAAATACCATTCTTTCATTAGCTCTTTATCAGTAATAGCTTTCCATACAAGTGCTTGCGGAGCATCCAGTATTTTTTCTATGACAAATGATGATTCGTTTTTTTCTGGCATTGAGTTTGACATAATAAAATAAACTTTTAATAAATGAAATTATTTTTAAAGACAGGGACTTCACTCTTAAATACTGATTTGTAAAAATCAAATGCTTCTTCCGTATTACCCGGAAAATTCAAATGCGTACCTACTCTGGACATATGATTTGTTTTTAGTTGTTTTCGAATTTTAAATGTGCTGAAACATAACTGTTTAGTTTTTCAAAGCTTTGACTCCATCCTTCTTCCATGCCTTCATACGCCAATGTGGCTTCTTCCATCAATGATGTAACTTCGATATACATGGTGAGCTTCGTTTTACCTTTCTCGTCTTCTAGTAAAAGCGTATTTAAAGTCTCTATTCCAGCCTGATCTGCATCATCTATCAATCCTCTGCTCGTGAAGACCAATTTGTGCGGTGCTTCAATTTCTATAAAAATTCCTTTACACCAAAGTTTTGGAAATACATGTGAATCCATTAATATTTTCCAATTCCCCGAAGGTCTGACATCCATATCACAGTCCGAATTAGTAAATCCATGGGGGCCCCACCATTGAACCATCACCTCTTTGTCTGTAAAAGCCTGGAATACTAATTCTCTCGGAGCATCGATCAATCGGGTGATCACTACTTTATTTATAGATGCACTTGTTTTTTTTGAAAAATGCGTAAAGGATTGTCCCGACAGATACGTGCTTAATCTTTCAACATTTTGTTTTAAACCTTGATCCGCTTTAAATACTTTGGCTACCTGAATAAATTGTTCTGAAGAGTCAAAGAGCATATTCCATTGAAGAAACGTTTTATCTCCTCGTGCATCAAACGTGATGGTTGCTACAAAATGAGGACTGGTCATGTGTTCATAAATTAATTTTTTATGCTTAACTACTTCTTTAAACACACTTTTATTTTTATAGTCTTTACCATCCGGACCATGCATGGTTAAGTCCCAGACACCATCTTGCCTTACATCCATGACATATATGGTATTCGTAAAACCATTAGGGCCCCACCAGTTTTTAATATGATTGGGATTGGTCCAGACTTCCCATACCAGGTGTATCGGGGCATTCAGTAGCCTGGAGATAAAAATTTCGCGATCCATGGTATCATTTCCTTTTCCTTGCATGTTTTTTTTCTTTCTGAATTTGAGCTAAATAAATTTCCAATGCATCTAGTTTATGCTCCCAGAATTTCTTGTACTGTTCTACCCACTCAGAGACTTCATTAAGTTTATTAAATTTTGCTTCACAGTACCGTTCACGACCTTGTTGTTTAATAGTGATCAAACCACATTCCGTCAGGATCTTAATATGTTTGGAGATAGCCGGGCGACTGATATTAAAGTTTTCAGCCACGGCATTAAGGTTTAAAGATTTGGTTGCAATGAGGTGAATGATTTCCCTCCGGGTAGGATCTGCTATCGCCTGAAATACATCTCGTCTTGCTTCCATAGGTAACTGTTTGGTTACACAAATATATAGGAAACCTTTTGGTTACATAATAGGCTGACTTCCAATAATTATTTCAGTTAGTTCAAAATCAAATCTCTGGGATCACTTCAGGATCACGCTAGGAAGACTGCCATTGAATAGAAAGGATATAAAACACTATCATTGTACATTCATTCATCTTGAAACAGATAAGCATATATTAAAAAATGAAAGCACTTAAAAAATATTTAAAAAATCGGAAAGGTGCAATCCATTTTATTTTAGAAAAACCGAGGGCTACGTTTTCCACTAGTACATTTCATAAATTGCGAGTTGAAATAAAAAAACTGAATGCTCTTTTTGATCTAATAAATTTTTGTTCGAAAGATTTTAAACGCAAGAAAAACTTTAAACCGTTTAAAGAAATTTTCCGTCAGGCTGGAAAGGTTCGGGAACTTCAACTAGAGGATATAATGCTTCATAAGTATCACTCAGTTACATCGTTAAACGATTACAGAAATAATTTAAAAAATCTTGGAATACAAGAACAAGAAATGTTTTTCTCCATGATAAATAAACATTTTATTGCCCTGCTTAAAAATAAATATGAACTAATTATTCCATTACTTTCTGCAATAAATAAAAAGGAAGCGAATAGGTATATGGAGACAAAAATAAATAGTATTCAAAAGCTATTGGACAAGAGGTCCCTGAAAACCCAGGATTTTCACGAAATTCGAAAACAAATAAAGCTGTTCGGTTTTAATAGAAAAAGTTTGTCTTTAAAAGATAAAATCAATCCCATCTCCAATCAAAAGTTATTGGGTAATCTTTTAGGTAAATGGCATGATAACCACGTTATAATAAATCATCTCTATAAAACAATGGATACTGGGAAACTAAATTCAAAAGAGAGTAGTCAGATTAAACAACTTAAAACAAAAATATCTTCAAGACGCGATCTATTCTTTACTAAAATTAAATTAGCCATCCCTTTATCAGAGTTTATTAAAAAAAGAAAACATCAACATCAGTAGCAGACACATCTTCAAAGACAGTTTTGTGCTGCTGACGCGGGAGGACATCCTTACGAAGCGAGAGTTTCATGAATAAAAAAAAAGGTATGCAAATTTTCTCTTGCGGGCTTTGATGTGCTGTGTTCGAGGAATCATTCCACCTTATGGTTTTGTATAAACCGCGTTGCAATGCCCAGCGGACGGAAAGTATATCGCTTCTTTACATGATGACCGCCAATACGGTTAAGGATATTTTTTAACATGTCAATAACTTCCATTATATGATCGCCTTTATTGATCATTACGCACTCTGCCATAGCCGAGTGAGCTGCGTCGGTAACTTCTGAGCGTGTCGCAATACCCGTTTTGTTTAAATTTTCAAGCACCTGGGTTGCCCACACTACAGGCAAATGTGCAGCTTCGCAAATCCATAATATTTCTTCTTGTATTTCGCTCATGCGTTCAAAACCGATTTCAATAGCAAGATCACCTCGCGCTATCATCAACCCAATGATATCATTATGCATGCCCTGCAATAAAAGCTGAGGCAGGTTTCTTACGGCATTCGGGGTTTCAATTTTCAAAATGATATACGGAGCATTTTTATGTCTTTTTAAGAGGTTTTGTAATACAACGATGTCATTCACCGTGTTTACAAAAGAGTATCCGACAAGGTCAGCATGACTGCAAATAAATGCCAGGCAGGATATATCATAATCCGTCAATGCCGGAACATCTATTTTCGAATCGGGAAAATTTATTCCTTTTCCACCTTTGATAAAAAGCTTTTTAGAAGAGATTCTTTTCACGATCAATGCAATGGAATCGTTTTCCTTTTTTATCACCTCTGCTTCAATCAATCCATCATCAAAAAAAACTCTTTCTCCGCAATTCAGTTGTTCAATAATACCCGGTAAAGTGCAGCCTATCACTGTTTCATATTTTTTGAAGCCTTTGAGTTTTTCTGCAAGGTGTATTACCTGATTTTCTTTAACAGGCGTTTTGTTGTTTTTACTTCCTTTACCTAATAGCACAGTCCTGATCTTTGGCCCGGCAAGGTCCATATAAATTTTTGAAGTTATTCCTGTGGATGCTTCAGCACGTTTGATGTTGGCAATCATTTTTAACCACACGGTTTCATCATCATGAGCGCAATTGATGCGGCATACATTCATTCCGCTTTTTAATAGCCTTTCAATCAGGTGATGATCTTCTGCAAATGATGTATCGAAGGTTACCATCAGGTGCGGAATACTTGTGCTATTTTTAGAACCAAACAGCTTTCGGCTACGGTCATTCAACTTCCGTTTACCAAAATCGTACGTAATTGGATTCAATTCCTTTTTGAGGTACTGCCTGCCCAGTCGCATTTGTAATTCCTGCAGTTGCCGGTGAATATGGCTTTCAGAACTCGCCAGGGAAGATAAACCAAAAATGTGTAATTGCTCCTGAAGATCTCTTATATCGTCATTGCGGAGTGATAAATATGAAATGAGATTTTTGGCTGAAGCAAGTTGATTCCGGTGAATGTTTTTTAAATCGGATTGATAAACATTATTAGCCAGTTGCAATTTATTCTCAAGGAGCTCTAAACTATTACGAAGATTCTCTAAATTATCCATACCAATATTTCGTCCACCAAAATAACTTGATTCAAATTAACTGAGTATTAAATGTGACTGTTAACGATATGATTGTAATTATCTGAAAAGGTGAGTAAAATCATATATTATGTCCTTCATTATCAAGTCTTGGTCAGTTTAAATTCCATCCGCCGAGAAATCGGGATCGATGATCAATACTTCGGCCAGCTTAGTGCGACTATCCCGATCTCTATGAATTAATTGATCGTTTTTAATCAAGAGTTTCACAAGATTCAATTGAACTATCTTTGTCCTAATGATAGCGATTGGACAATACAATAACCTGCGGGTTTTACGCGAAACAGCTCAAGGCATTTATCTTGACGATGGTAAGGATGGCATATTGCTTCCCAAACGATTTGTTCCTGAAGGAGCCAAATTTGGTGATGAACTAAAAGTCTTTGTATATCATGATAAAGAAGGCAGACCCATCGCTACTACTCAAACACCGAAAGGTATAGTCGGTGATATCGTAAAATTAAAAGTGGCAGGAACTACCCCACAAGGCGCTTTTCTCGATAATGGTCTAATGAAAGACCTCTTCGTTCCACGGAGTAAACAACTATCGGTCATGATTGAAGGATCAGAATACCTCGTCATGATCTACCTGGATGAACTCACCAATAGATTATGTGCAACAGAAAGAATAGATTCTTTACTCGACAATGATAATCTGACCATAAAACCCATGGAAGAAGTGGATCTTATTGTTTTCAGGAAAACTCAAATCGGTTTTCAAACCATTATAAACAATAAACATATCGGTCTTCTACACTTTAATGATGTCTATCGGGATATCAATATTGGTGATCGTTTTAAAGGATTTATAAAAAATATTTTACCCGGAAATAAAATTGATGTCGCTGCCGGCAAATCAGGTTTCAAACGGGTGGAAGATGAAGCCCAGAAAATAATCCGACTCTTAAATGAAAACGGGGGATTTTTACCCTATCACGATAAAAGTAATCCCGAAGAAATTTATTCATTCTTTAGTATGAGTAAGAAGACTTTTAAAATGACGATAGGTGGGTTGTATAAAAATAAACGAATTCTATTAGAAGCGAATGGTATTCGATTGAATGAATAGTTACATCATTTTTTATCTAATGAAATTTAGATTTTAAAAAAGGTCAAGCGCGCACAATTTTACAGATGAAACAAGAGGCAATAGCACTGCGTACATGTAAATATTCTATTTCATGGTATTGATTAAAAATCTCTGCGATCATTTCATCGATACGATCATTGTCATCCACCAATTGTGCAAAAACCATCCATTGAATATCATTATATCCTATTAAGGTCAATTTAAAACGATCCTTTTCTTTTTTAATTTCTTCCGGAAATCGATATACATCTTTATACTCCTCTACTTCATCAGCTGATATAAAAATAGGTCCACGTTGATTATAGGCATTTTGAAGATTAAAAGGAGAATGGCTAATTACCAATCTTTTGTCTAGTCCGGGTCTAAATGGTTTTAATGAATATCGGCATGGTCCAAGGCCAGATGCTATTTCTTCGATAACAACATTACCAAAGTCATCGATGCCTGTTATCTTGATCTTATCTACATACTCTTTTGAAAGTGGAACGATTCTGAATTTGTTCATAATATTTTTTTATGCAAAAAAGCATTAATCCTATTTAGTTCGAAACCCGATACTTGCTGAAAACCGCAAGATTCGGGTTTAAATAGAGCTTACTGCCACATTACCTTTGTCCCATGACAGATTACGAAAGAATAGAGAAAGCCATTATTTATCTGAGAGATCATTTTAAAGAACAACCCGATCTGGATGAGATAGCAAAACAAATTCATCTGAGTCCATTCCATTTTCAAAGACTGTTTAAAGATTGGGCAGGAGTAAGCCCTAAGAAATTCCTTCAATATATAAGCGTAGAGTATGCCAAGGATTTACTGAAACAAAAGCATTCCTTATCAGATGTTAGTTATGAAACAGGATTGTCTGGCACCAGCAGGTTACATGATTTATTTGTTGGTATTGAGGGAATGACTCCCGGTGAATATAAAAATGGCGGGGAGCAATTGGTTATAAACTATAGCCTTGCAGAGACTCAGTTCGGTGATGTGATGATAGCATCAACAAATAAAGGTGTTTGTCACCTAGCATTTGTATCCGATGAAAAAGAAGGCTTTCTCAACCTGAGTCAACATTTTTATTCAGCAAGGCTCCAACAAAAAACAGATTTGTTTCAACAGGAAGCTTTAAAAATTTTTAAAACGGATTGGAGTGATTTGTCGACAATCAAACTTCACCTTAAAGCAAGTCCATTTCAATTAAAAGTATGGCAGTCTCTTTTAAAAATCCCATTTGGAGGTTTAACTACCTACGCAGGTTTGGCTTCAGAGATTAATAATCCACTAGCTTCGAGAGCTGTTGGTACGGCCATTGGTACTAATCCTGTAGCATTTCTGATTCCATGCCATAGAGTAATAAAATCAAACGGGATCGTAGGTGAATATCATTGGGGAAGTGCACGCAAATCAGCTATTATCGCCTGGGAGGCTGCACATACTGATAGAATTCAATTTACCCATTCCAATAATTGAAAGTTCATGCTAAAACACAGTGGACTGACAAATTCCGATTTGTGGATCAAACTATATAACAAAGAGATCACAATTGGTGGAAATTCAAAACTCAAAATCTATGGTCTGTTACAATGCAAGTCTGGTAAAAGAATGAAACGGGAGAACAGGATATTTTTTAAATCAATCGCTGAAGCAATATCCTCAGGTTTCCGGCCATGCGGTCATTGTATGAGAAAGGATTATCTACGGTATCAAATAATTAATAAAAACAGTTTATGAGTTTGACGGCGATACAAGAAAAATTTTCAGGTAATCTTCTCCCATACGACGGAGAGGTTTATTATTATGGACCGATCCTAAATGAACAGGACTCTATTCAATATCTAAACAAATTATTATTAGAAATAGAGTGGAAAAATGATGAAGCGAAAATATTTGGAAAACACTTTATCACCAAACGGAAAGTAGCCTGGTATGGGGATGATGGCTTCGATTATTCCTATTCCAATACTACAAGGTCAGCTCTTAGCTGGTCCAAAGAATTAATAGAGCTGAGATCATTGGTTATAGAAAAAACACAGTCTGGTTTCAATTCTTGTTTATTGAATTTATATCATGATGGTGATGAAGGAATGGCATGGCATAGCGACGATGAAAAATCCTTGCAAGAGAATGCTCCGATTGCTTCATTGAGTTTTGGTGCAGCGCGTAGATTTTTATTCAGGCATAGAAAGACTCTGGAAACCATTGAGCTTATGCTGAGTCCAGGAAGTTTGTTAATCATGCAAGGGAATACACAATCCCATTGGGTCCATAGTCTACCTAAGTCAAAAAGAATAAAGTCTCCGAGGATAAACCTGACCTTCAGATCAATGAAGAGATAACTATTGAGGATTATGTGCATCGAAATTTATTTTGATGATTCTATGTTTTGGGAGAAATTTCACTTCGGCCACTAATCTGTTTTACAATTAAATTTCAATTTATTTGTTCAATCAACTCATGATCTTGATCAATAAACTGTTCCAATAATCCATCGAAATAAATTTCGATGCACAGAACCCGCCCATCAGTTTTAGTTTGGGAGAAGTTATACTTAGAAAACCTCCCTTCAACTCATGATCCTGATCAATAAATCTATCAACTTTCTAGTCGTCTTTGTAAATGGAGGAAACATCAGAGCGATGGAAGGCCATTTAAACCATTGATGCAATACAGCTTTTGCATTAGAAAATTCCTGGAAAGAATGAAAACCATGACTTTTGCCAAGGCCGCTGTTATTCACACCACCAAAAGGGAGATTATAATTGTAATAATGAATTGCAACCGCGTTGATGTTTAATCCACCTGCTGAAATTTCTTTGCGAACCCTTTGTCGGATCTGAATATTTTCGCTGAACAAATACATCGATAAAGGTTTTTCACCTGCATTGACCTTTTCAATCACTTCACTGATATCTTCAAACGTCTTGATATATACTACAGGGCCAAATATCTCCTGAGTACAAATAGCCATATCATCCGTCACATCCGTAAAAATCGTTGGGCCTATGTATTCCTTATCTTTTTCACGGTCGCCACCATAGACAAGAGTTGCTCCTTTTTGTATCGCTTCCTCGATATATTCAGAGACCCGCTGCGTATGCAATTGATTCACGATACGGGAATAGTTGCCCTGAATTCTGGAGGCATCATCCTGTCCATACCTGTATTTTATTCCATCAACAAGTTTAGTTATAAATACATCTTTAATAGATTGATGAACATATATATAATCAGGAGCTATACAATACTGACCAGCATTAACAAATTTTGCCGATGCAATAAATTGAATAGCCAGGTTCATGTTGGCACTGGAGTCAATGATCAGGGGGGATTTTCCGCCTAACTCTAAAGTCACGGAAGCAAGGTGTTCAGCCGCTGCTTTCATTACGATCTTTCCTACTTTCGGGCTTCCTGTAAAAAAGATATGATTAAATTTAAAAGAAAGTAATTGTGTAGTGACCGGTACACTTCCTTCTATCACCGCTGCTTCATAAGGCTCAAATACTTTTGTAATTATTTTTTTTACCACTTCAATAGTATACGGAGTGTATTCAGAGGGTTTGATCAACGTGACATTGCCAGCCGCAAACGAATGAATCAATGGCATCAGAGTTAAATGAATCGGAAAATTCCAGGGCGAGATCACAAGAACATTACCTTTGGCTTCATAATGAACATAACTGCTGGATCCCATTAAAAACCATGGCGTACCTACACGATGTTTTGCCGTCCATGATTTTAATTTCCGGATGGTAAAGTTCAATTCATTAAGTACTACGAATATTTCTGCAAGATCTACTTCCGGACCAGGTTTATTATAATCTTTAAACATGGCATCTTTCAGATCCTGGCGGTGGCTTAAAAAAACCTGTTTTAAATGTTTTAATTTATTGATACGACTTTCAACCGATGTAGTTGAAGCTCTGAAAATATTTACTTGCTGTAGTTTAAATATCCGGATGATCTCATCAGGAGATGTATTCACAGAGATTTCTTCCTTCCGCAATTCAATCGTTGATGACATAATTGTTTTTTCCGGAATGAAGTGGATAGATTATATTTTTCCAGACAAAATTTCCCTGTAACGTACCGGGCAATGTAATATCGGCTGATAATTTGCCATTTACTTTTTTGTATTCGACTTGAATCATTCCTTGAGGATGTGGCATGGTTGTTTTTACCTGATGCAACATTCCAAGATATGGTTTGATAGAAACGCTTTCAAACCCCGGAGATGCCGGATTGATTCCTGCAACGATCGATACTAATTGATAATCCGGAGACGCCGACCACGCGTGGCAGTCTGATCGAACAGGTTCCGGTTTTTCTGCAAACGTGGTCAACCCATAATCTATCATATCCTGCCAGGGTTTTAATTGTCCTATAAAAAGATCACCAGCATTCATTTTTTTCAATAATTCAAATAAATAAAATTTAAAATAAAAGGTAGCTTGTACTAAAGAGGTATCATGTAGGATTTTATCAAACACTTTCGTTTGTTTATCCTTAGGTATTGCATCGGTTAATATTCCCCAGATGTTAGCATGTTGACTGAAATTTTTCTTTGTTGGACTATCAGCTAATTCATTTCTGGATTCATCCCAACAAATGCTTAACGTTGCTTTTGAAATCTCCCTGGCTAAATGGGCATAATGATCAGCTTCATGTGACCGGCCGAAATTTCGGAAAAGTTGTTCTGCCTGTTGTAACGTATAGACATATTGAAGGGATAAGATCGAAGAGCCTCCATCCCGGCCTACCGGAGTACCTGCATCCCAAACCCAATCAACAAAATTCCACCAGGCCAGATATCCGTTCATTCCGTTTGATGCCAATCGTTGCTCGTGCCAATCCAAAACATCCCTCACTCCGTTTAATAATGATTTGATCCAGGCATCATCCTGTCGATGCATCCAATAATCATGAATCATGCTCACCCAATACAATGAAAACGGAGGTATGACCTGCATATCATTGCATGGATATCTACTTTGAGTAAGGCCCTCATAGATTCGGCTTTGATCATAATCATTGATCGCTTTACGCATCAGTCTGTCATCACCGGTTACATACAAAGAGATCAAAGATTGTATCCTGGTATCACCGGTATACTGTAATTGCTCATAATAAGGGCAGTCAAAATAATTTTCACCGGCACATAATTCTGCGGTACGCCAACCCACATCATATATTTTTTTCAGAGAAGTTTGATCTGATTCGAAACTAGCTTTAGGAACAAATGGATAGCCGGTCTGCATGCCATAATAATCTTCAATCGTCAATGGTTCATTCTTCGTTTCAATATCAAGTTGTGCATATCTATACGTCCTGAAATAAAGTGATCTGAACATCCGGTTCATTCCTCCATCCGGTAAGAAGACATCATCAAACCCTAAGACAGAGCGACCTTCAATACTGTCCCGATGACCTTTTTGTCTTTTATCATTCATCAGGGCTTCTGCATAGGACAATTTTATAGTAGCTCCTTTACCTTTACTGACCACCAGTTGAGGATAGGCATTCGTCAAATGGGACTGATCAATGAGAATAGTCACTTTTTTATTCTTAGGAATGACTAAAGGATCATGACCCGAAATAAACTTTACAATATTCTGATCAATACCAAGTGTCCTTCTTATTTGTTTCATGCGAAGCATATCCTCTTTCATCATGGGTATACTTCTCGGGATCAGCATCCAATTGCCATCGCTACCATATCCTCTTGTCTTCGCACTAAACCATGGTTTGAAAGCCTGAGGCCAATGCTCATCATTATAACTTGGTTGTTCCCAGTTCCAGGGATATTTAGCGGCATCTAATTTATCCCCAGCTCCTACTACGATATAGGTTTTGAATTTGGCGATATCATTGATTACGGGAGCATACGAATGGTCTACCAATGCTTTCCAG
>JBDTUE010000069.1:0-18190 GCA_040007895.1 Saprospiraceae bacterium
TTAAGGTATTCCATCAAACATCCTTCTCTTGCAGTTAAAAATGCCTTTATATACCTGATTCTTATTTTATTTTCTTCCTTTCTAATCGGATACAGTATTTACCGGGTGAGTGAAGCTTTAATTATTTCTTCTTCCCGGGATCAAATAAAAAATGAGGTTCAGAATGTTGCTTTAAAAATGACTACTCATTTTGATCATGTGGGTATGGATATTCATTTCCTCGCCAATTCCCCCTTAGTGTCAGACTATATTAAATCATCGGGAAAGGAAAGACTATTCTTCGAAGAAAGACTAACCAAAGAATTCAAGGTATTGCTGGAATCGAAACCTTCCTATTTTCAAGTCCGGCTCATTGGCATTAAAGATCAGGGTAAAGAATTGATACGGGTAGATCGTAAAAATGGAATCGGTGAAGCGATAAATGCTGATCAATTACAGCAGAAAGGAGATAGAAATTATTTTACTGAAACAATTAAATTAAGGAAAGGATCCATCTACTTTTCTGAAATAGATCTCAATAAAGAATTCGGCAAAATTGAAATTCCATATACACCCACCTTGAGGGTGGCCAGTCCACTATATATCGGTAATATCTTATTTGGCATTGTAATTATTAATACAGACCTGAGAAGTTTATTTAATGATTTAAAAAAGACGGTTTCCCCGAAAGAAGAACTTTTTATTTTTAACAGCAACGCTTATTTTTTGATGCACCCGGATGAAACTCAGTCTTTTGGTTTCGAATTCGGCCAGGCGCCCAATGTCAAATATTGGTTTTCGGATCTCAATAAAGTAGATAAAGAATTTAATTATAATATTTCTCTGGATAGTGTTTCTTCGAAGGAAAGGAAAATGACCCTATTCTATACTCTGCGTCATCCCAATACTTCATACAAACTATTCATAGCGATTAGTACTACTGAAAAAAATATTCTGTATCCTTTTATTTCCTGGAAGAAAAATACAATATGGCTGACCTTAGGTATCACCTTTGCTTTCCTGGGTATTGCATTTTGGTGGATGCGGAGTCAATCCAAAGAATTGAAAAACATCACCAGATCGATGGTCAGGTTTTCAGAGGATTATTCCGAAAGTAAATTGGTCATTAATAATGCCGATGAAATCGGAGAATTAGCTAAAGCTTTTACAAGTATGGCTGGGACGATCCGGCTTAATATCCATGAGCTGCAAGCATCGAAAGAAGTTGCGATCAAAGCCAATCAATCCAAAGAAGAGTTTTTAGAAAATATGAGTCATGAGATCAGAAACCCTCTGCAAAGTATTCTCGGAATGACCAATATATTAGAACAAAACCATCCTCGTCCTGATCAAAGTGCCGTCATTAAAACCATTCAGTTCAGTTCTAAACAACTATTATCTCTTGTAAACGACATCCTTGATTTTTCTAAAATCAGGATCGGTGAAATTCAATTGAAGGAAGAAATAATAAACCTGGATACTTTTTTAAAAGATATGATCAGGAGTCATTTGTTTTTTGCCCAATCCAAAAAAATCATCTTAGACTCCAGGATCTCACCCGAATTAAAAAACCTGGAACTGTATGTAGATCCTTTACGATTGAGCCAGGTCCTGAATAATCTGATCGTAAATGCTATTAAGTTTACTCCATCGGGTGGATCGGTATTATTAACCGTTGATTGTACCCTGCAAGCCGAACATGTACTTCTATCATTTGCTGTATCGGACACAGGTACAGGTATAGCCTCCGATGAATTGGATAAAATAAAAAACAGGTACTACAGTAGTGCATCTTCGGATATCTATTCAAACCTGTCCGGGGCAGGATTGGGACTACCCATTGTCATTCAACTTTTAAAATTATTTAAAACAGAATTAGCCGTTCAATCTGAACTCAATATTGGCTCCAGGTTTTCTTTTAATGTAGCATTCAAGATGGCAAAATCAAAAGCCATCAGTCCGGATCTGCCCATCGCTGAAAAAGGATTACCTCAAGCAATACAATCTATTTTATGCGTGGAAGACGACCCTCAAATTCTTTACTTTTTTTCCCAATTATTTAAACCATATGAAAAAGAATTAATTCTGGTTGAAAACGTAAATCAAATAAATGAATTAAGTCCTTCAAGATTATTTGATGTGATCCTGACTGATTCTATACTCGGAACTACCCATTTAATCAATTTTCTTCCAACACTGGTATCCCTTAAAGCTCCACAAGGAATTATTATCGTTTGTAGCGGAACGGATCAACATGATAAAATTAATTCGTCCAATCAGGGATTCATTCACGGCTTTGTTCAAAAACCTGTAATTGCAAACTTATTACTTTCGCAAATAAACCAACTCTGGAATTCGAATCAATATTCATCTCCTGTGATGACTGATTTTTTTAAAGATTATGATTATAAACAGGAATTAGTTCAACACGGTCTGGAGATCCTGATAGATGAATGGAAGTCAATGAAAACTCTGATCATACAATCCCTGCTGAATCAGGATCAGGAAACATTCAATAATGTCTTTCATAAAATCATTACCACGTTGCGAAGATTTAAATTAGATGGTTTGTTGGGTATTTTACATGAGATTCAAATGAATTTTGTTGAAAATGTCCCGACGGATCAGGCAAAGATTGAAAAAGTCGATTTTATCATGGAACGCATACTAGCTAATTTTGAACACCATTTGAAAGAATTATCGAGTATTCTCAAAGCGTATTGAGACTGGCATCCAGGTCCTCCTTATATTTTTCTCCAATAGGAATTTTTTTCTCCCGGATCGTGATTTCGTCTGAAGTAACATAATCGATCTGATCAAGGTTGACGATGTAGGAACGGTGTACCCTTTTGAACCGGGATGGAAGTTTAGACTCAAGGTCCTTCAAACTGTAGAGTGACAGTGTCTGGGAATCCGGCATGACCCAGGACACGTAATTATCTTCAGATTTGATATACAATACTTCACTCAATTTAATACGGACATTCTTAGTTCCGTCCTTGGTATAAAATGTATCCTGCGTTACAGTAGGAGAAACTCCAACAGGTATTGAAGATACCCTCTGTAATGCCTTTAAAAATCTATCATAAGACAACGGCTTTACTAAAAAATCCACGATGTCCGGATAGTCATAACTTTTAGCAGCAAATTCTACATGAGAAGTAACCATAATCAGCGGGGTCGACTTTTTTTTCAATTCAAGAAATGTCTGACCATTCATATCCGGCAGGTTATAATCAAGAAATATTAAATTGATATCTCCACCAGCCAGTAAAAGTAATCCGTCTGCGGCCGTTGAGGATAAGATGCAATAGTCGACCAGTCCTGATTTGGAGCAGAAGTGTTTAATCAGATCCCCGATAAGAGGATCATCATCTACAATAAGGCAACGGAATCCCATGCTAGATCTTAAAGTGACCAAAGCAAAACTACATGAATTCATGAAATCAGCAGGTTCGAGACAGCCATCCAAAAGCACTTTGAATCATCCTTAACTGTTTTAACATTAAATTTCATCCCTCCATTTACGTTTTCACCCACTAAAACTCCTGCTTTACACCACCAAAATGGCTATTCATGTATTAAGCCATAATTGGCTGACCTGGTGTATTAGATTTGACCCATTATAGCAACCGAAATGCTAAATCTTGAATCCTCAAAACCAAAAACATACAACCAAAGGAAAAGCAAGGGACTTCCTTTTGAGACAATATTATCTGGTTCGGATAATCCAGTAAAGAATTTTCATACAAGTTTTATTCATATCAAGGTTTTTTGTTATATGTTGGGGGAAAGTTGGACTGCATACAATAGGCCGACTTTTCCCCATCTTTTTTTCAGGATTCTTAATCCCGATCTTCATCTGATTCCTCCCAGACATTCAATTATTCAATCAAACTGTT
The DNA here is from genome assembly GCA_040007895.1 of Saprospiraceae bacterium. GTDB lineage: Bacteria > Bacteroidota > Bacteroidia > Chitinophagales > Saprospiraceae > JADJLQ01. The sequence goes on from JBDTUE010000069.1 coordinate 3,882, forward strand.
ATTAATAAATGAAACTTTCCAGCCTATCTATACTATTCATTATTTGTGCTTTTACATCTATCCGGTCATATGCTCAGACACCTAGTGATGCCATCTACATGAAAAGTGGTACTATATGTATATTGGGTGCCTACAGTCAAAGTAGCTGGGATAAATACTGGGAAAATAAATTAAAAAGAGAAAATTTCAATATTGGTACTAACACCACCACCAGTTATATGGTGATGGCCGCCATGGGCCTTGCTACCAATCTGAATCTCATCGCAGGATTACCTTATATCCAAACTAAAAATAGCGCAGGTAACTTATTAGGACAAAAAGGTATCCAGGATTTTTCGGCCACACTTAAATATAGATTATATCGTCAAAGCGGGGTTTCACTTAGTGCAGCATTAGGAGCTTCTGTGCCCGTGGGTAACTATGTTCCAGACTTTTTGCCCATGTCTATAGGACTGCATTCTGTGTCAGCTACCGGTAGGATTATCTTTAATTATCAGCACAAGACCGGACTTTACCTTACGCTCCATGGAGGGTATACCGGTCGATCTGATGTTACGGTGGATCGGGATGCTTATCTGGCATATGATCAGGTCTTTAATACACGTAAAGTGGCAATTCCAAATACTACGGATGGCGGAATAAACATAGGCTATTTAAAACATGGTATCCAGGCAATGGTATTCCTTGAGAAATTTGATTGCCTTGGCGGCGATGATATTCGAAGAAATGATATGCCCTTTCCCACCAATGATATGAATGGCACTGATGTAGGTGGATATATCAAGTACCAGCCTTCTCATTTTGGAGTTAATCTACGGTACGCTCATGTGATCCAGGGTCACAACATCGGCGAGTCAACCAGTATTAGTGCAGGAATCCTGTATCAATTTGCATTTAAATCCATGCATAAAACCGAAACTGAAACCAAATAATTTATTTAGAATAGACGTATTCCAATGAAATCAAAATTTTCAATCTATAACGTACTTTTTTTAGTTGCCTTATTTATTTTCTCATGTGATAAAGTAATTGATAATCCCGGTATTGAATCTTATTCACCTTTCAATCTTGATGTAAAAGCCGGTACCTGGAAACCATATATTCTGACTAGTGTCAATGATATAATAGTACCGGAACCAAAAAGCAGTACCGATCCAATTTATCTTAAAGAAATAGATTCACTTAAAAACTATATTGCTCCACGGGTTACTCCTGAAAATCTACAGGCAGTGGCTTATTGGGGAGCTGGTGCAGTTTATCGATGGAATGAAATTGCAAGAGAATTAGCAGCCAGATACAACATTCCTCCTGCGTCCAATGCAGAAGGAAAATATCCGTTGCCGGATGCAGCTAATCCCCTGGCTGATCCTAAGTTCCCATTTGCAAATCCACCCTACACTGCCCGCGCTTTGGCTTATTTAGGTGTAGCTCAATATGACGCACTGATCACTGCATGGAATTACAAATACAAATTCAACCGGTTAGCACCTTATAAAAATGATGCTTCGGTTAAACCTTTATTACCGATTTCAGATTTACCGTCTTATCCATCCGAAGCAGCAGTAGTAGCAGGTGCATCGTATACCGTACTAACCGCTATGTTTCCAGGTGAAATACCTTATTTGGATTCAAAACTTTCTGAATGTAAAAATGCATCGATCTGGGCAGCTATGAATGTACCTTCAGATATCACTACCGGAGATGCTCTTGGTAAAGCAGTCGCAGTTAAAGTAATGGCGAGAGCCAAAACAGATGGTATGGCTGCTGCAAATAATCAAGCTCTTACACCTGCATTGATAGAAGCTGCTAAAAGCCGGGGCATTATCAATCCATGGCTTAGTCAGGAGACACCTGCCAGACCACCTATGTTGCCAAATTATGGTGCAGTGGCAACATGGAATTTTGACAAAGCAACCATGACTGCAATCCGGCCTGCTATACCTTTTATCGTCGAATCAAACGAATTCAATAAAGACTTAGATGAATTATTAAGTATTCAAAAAAATCAAACAAGAGAGCAAGCAAGGATTGCCAACTATTGGGCTGATGGTGCCGGTAGTTATACTCCACCCGCTCATTGGAATCGTATAGCAGCAGATGCAGGAGTTAGAGCTAAATACAGTGAAGTGCGGATGGCACGTACATTAGCATTATTGGGAACTTCGCAAATGGATGCCGGCATAGCCTGCTGGGAAACCAAGTTCTATTATTATACACCAAGGCCTCAGCAATTCGGAGTGAAAACATCTGTTGGTTTACCCAATTTCCCATCGTATACTTCCGGTCACTCTACATTTTCCTCTGCCGGAGCCACGGTGCTTGGATATATCTTTCCTGATCAGGCAGCTACTTTTACTGCTTATGCACAGGAAGCATCCAATTCAAGAGTATATGGATTGATTCATTACCGGGTTGATTGCGATATGGGCCTGTCACATGGTAAAAAGATTGGTGACTATGCAATCCTTCGAGGTAAAAGCGATGGATCAGGACTTTAAACTCATCTTTTCAATTTTTAAACTATCAGAAAAATCGTACCTACTTAAATCTTAAATACAATGAAAACGAAACTTCTACTTTCTGTTACATTCTTACTAAGCCTGATCGTGCAGGTGAAAATATCTGGACAGGGATGTATAGCTGTACGCCATATGTCTTGTGCTACAGGTGGTATCAATAATACCTCTACTGCATTAATAAAAGGAGAGATACAATTCACTACCGGATACCGGTACTTACATAGTTATAAACATTTTGTTGGTACAGAGGAGCAGACTCAACGGGTAGCTGAAGGAACCCAGGTAATCAATAATTCACATTCTTTTGATTTCGGCCTTTCATATGCACTAAGCAATAGGTTAAGTGTAGCGATCAATCTTCCTTATAATGACAATTCAAGGTCTTCTCTTTATGAACATTATGGAAATGGAATTGAAGCTAATCCTGATCATTTAAGATTTTCAACATATTCCAAAGGGTTAGGTGATTTAAGATTATCCGCTACGTATTGGATGCTGGATCCAATCAAACATATGAATGGTAATTTTGCATTAAGTCTCGGGGTAAAAGCTCCTACCGGCAATGCTAATGTAAAAGATGATTTCCATCGCATCGATAAAAACAAAAAAGAATATATCCAAAATAAAACGGTCGATCAATCTATTCAGTTAGGTGACGGAAGCTGGGGTGCCAATGTTGAAATCCAGGGATACCAGGCTTTGATTAAAAACACCGCTTTATATTTCAATGGATTTTATTTATTCAGTCCCGCTAATATAAATCCATTGACCAATCTTTCAGTACCTGATCAATATGCCGGTCGTTTAGGTTTGAATTATTCTTTATTACCTAAGCAAGGTATTGCAGTAAGTTTTGGTGGTCGGATGGAAGGCCTTCCTGCTATTGATCTTATTGGCAAAAGTGAAGGTTCCAGAAGGCCAGGCTATATTATTTCTGTTGAACCAGGCATTTACTGGCAAACTGGTCATCATACATTTGCCCTGAATGTTCCTATTGCAGTTGAACGCAACCGGATCAAATCCTGGCCTGATCTGCAAGATCCACTTGGTCTGAAACATGGTGATGCTGCTTTTGCAGATTATCTTATTTCTGCGACCTATTCATACCGGTTTTAGTTTGTGAATGTTTAGGTATTTAAAATACTTTTCCTCATTCATAGTACTCGACCTAATACAAAGGAAAAAGGAAGTCTTTTTAATAAATAAGTAGAGCTTTTCATTCGATTCTGATTTTCATCGCCTTTAACAGCTCCCTGATGTTACAATAAATTCCTGGAGCTGTTGGGCTGTGGACTTTATTTTTTTTTCGAGCATAGTTCTTTCTATAAGGATCTTTCATTTATTGCAGGATCGATATTCATTTTTAAGATTATTACCTTTTTGTAATATTATGCCGCATATTCCACTAGAAGATCATCTCCCGGGTATCACTGGGTTATTGGAATACCGAAAAGATACAGCGACTCCGATCAGGGCATTGACACAATTGTTATTGAGGGGCACTTCTACCCTATCCGAAGGCGAGCGTGAATTAATTGCTTCGCTGGTTTCATCCCGCAACCAATGTGTGTTTTGTACCACAGCTCATTCTACTGCAGCACAAATCTTCCTGGGAGAATCCGAAACTTGTGAACTGGTGAAACAAGATTATACCGCAGCACCGGTCAGTGAAAAAATGAAAGCGTTGTTGCACATAGCTGCTCTCGCTCAAATCAATGGCAATAAAGTTACTACTGATGCGGTGAACAAAGCTAAAGAAGCCGGCGCATCGGATCAGGAAATACATGACACCGTACTATTGACAGGACTTTTTTGCCTGTACAATAAATATGTAGATGGTCTTTCAAGTGTGACACCTTCCGATCCGGCTTATTATCATAAACTAGGCGAACGTATTACGACAGTTGGATATCATCGGTTGCAAGAGGGATATGATCATTTGAAAAAATAAAATGCAATGATGACAGAACAAAACAATACTACTAACCGGGCATGGACTCTGGCTTGGAGCCTGGTAGCTTATCTATGTGCTGGAACAGTCTCCACCTTGATCTCCGTTTATTTACCTGTTATCGTAAACGAATTAAAAAATAGCCCGGCCACAGATCAGGAACTCGGATCTACCGGAGCTTATGTAAGCGCCATTTTTTTATATGGCTGGATGATCGGAGGTATTTTGTTGGGCTGGTTGAGTGATCGGATTGGAAGAAAAAAAGTATTGGCTTTAGCCTCATCCTTATTTGGTATCGCTACAGTAATGATCATTATTGTTTCAAACTGGCAGCTTCTGATCTTTTACAGGTTTATTTCAGGGATAGGGATTGGAGGAACTCTTGTCGTATCTACCGTATTGATATCAGAAATCTGGCCTGCAAAAAGCAGGGCCATTGTCCAGGGTATTTTATCGGTATCCTTTCCAGTAGGAATAGTAGCTACCGGGGGACTTAATTTAATATTCACAGATTGGCGACAAGCATTTTGGCTTGGTATCATCCCTGTCATTGCTGCTATCGGAATGATGATTTTTATTAAAGAATCTTTTAACTATACTAAAAAAGAAGCTGCTTCACAGGATATTAAAAATATTTTTGACACTCAGATTCGTAATAGTCTTTTATCTGGTTCATTGATATTTGGTGCGGTATTGATAGGTCTTTGGGGATTGTTTTCGTGGATGCCTACCTGGGTACAAACCATATTGCCTGCAGGGCATGATGGTAATCAGGAACGGGGACTCACCATGATGTTACTTGGTTCAGGCGGAATCACCGGAGGGATATTGTCCGGCTTTGTAATACGCCGGTATGGCGATCGGAAGACATTGATGATTGCATTTGCAGGTTTGACGATTATAAGTTGTATTTTATTTCTTACCAATGGGGTGTTTTCAAAAATTGTTTATATCGAAACAGTCATTCTCGCTTTGTTTTTTGGTATCAGCCAGGGCGCTTTATCTAATTATATTCCTGAATTATTCCCCAGTACTGTCAGAGCTTCATCCACAGGATTTTGTTTTAATATAGGTCGTTTTTTTACAGCCACCGCAGTATTTTTTGTTGGATCTTTGGTCACCATACTTGGTGGATTCAGCAGAGCGCTGCTATTATTTTCACTTACATTTATCATTGCACTGATCGCAACCTATAGAACCAATAATCAAAAGATCAATCATCTAAATCCTTCTTCCATTTAATATGCCACATATTCCACTTCCTGATCATATAGCCGGTATCCGGAGCCTGGTTATCCAATATCCGGAATCAGGAAAATACCTTTATGAATTGGTTCAAATATTACTGCGGGGTGAATCACCTCTTAGTCCGGCTGAACGGGAACTTATTGCAGCTTTTGTTTCTTATTTGAATGAATGCAGTTTTTGTTACAATAGTCATGCTGCAGCTTCACGATATTTATTCCAGGATCAATCGGGTATAGTAGACCTTGTATTAAAAGATTATGCTTCTGCTCCTATTTCAGATAAATTGAAAGCATTGCTGACTATAGCCTCGCGCGTCCAGGTCGATGCACGTACAGTGAGTGAACAGGATATCGCGCTTGCAAGGTCATTTGGCGCCAATGACAGGGATATACATGATACCGTATTGATTGCAGCAACATTTTGTATGTTTAACCGGTATGTTGATGGACTTGCAACTACTGTTCCGGAAAATCTTGAAGATTATATTCCTATGGGTGAACGAATGGCTACCAAAGGTTATGTTCATCCAATACCTCAATAAATACAAATGCCTCATATCCCATTAGACGAATCGTTACCAGGTATGCGCAGCCTTCTCGCTTATCATCCTGCTATAGCTCCCGTATTGACCGGATTGATGCAGGTAATGATGCGAACCAAAGAAGGATTACATCCCGGCGAACGGGAACTCATCGCTGCTTACATATCCCGCCTTAATCAATGTTACTCTTGTGAAAATATACATAGCGCAGTCACCTGTCATCTATTTGATTTAAATGAATTAGAATTAAATACGATTAAAAAAGATTTCAATGCTGCTGCTATTTCACCCCGGCTAAAAGCGCTGTTGGCGATCGTTAAAAAAACTCAACAGGGTGGAAATTATGTCACTTCAAGGGAAATTGAAAACGCAAAATCAGCAGGTTGTACTGATCTGGAGATTCATGATTCGATTTTGATCGCAGCTTTGTTCAGTATGTTCAACAGGTATATTGACGGTCTTGATTTAAAATCTAATGATACACCGGAGTCCTTAAATGAACGAGGTCAGCATATTGCAAATAAAGGATATTCTCATGATGCTTGAGTTTTATATACACTTATGAAAAAACTTTTTTGGATATCCATTATTGCGCTAATTCTGTTCGAAGCGGCCAATGTGTATTTTATTATGCCCATGCCCGGGAGCCAGGATATGAATAGTCTCGATCTTGCCTATTTTTTAAATAAATGGAGATGGGCTTTCCGGATCTTATGCGTGTTTGGCATTGCCTATGGCTGGTATAAAAGTAACTGGAAGAGAGCCTGGGTTCCATTCATTCCATTGGTCCCGCTCATTGCCGCTATCTATATGGCCAATTTTGATATGGCAGCAGATCAAATGTTTCAGCAACCACGTCATGTTATTTTTAAAGATAGTATTGGTAATCAGGTTGACTCCAACCGACAAGTCCTGGGAGTAGTTATTAATAATGTAGCCAAAGCATATCCTATCCGTTTTATGGGATATCATCACCATTTATTGGATACTGTTGGAGGCAAACCTATAATGGTGACTTATTGTACAGTTTGTCGTACCGGACGCATTTATGAACCCATCGTCAATGGAAAACAGGAAAAATTTCGCCTGGTGGGAATGGATCATTTTAATGCCATGTTGGAAGACGCCACTACCAAATCGTGGTGGAGACAAGTCACCGGAGAAGCAGTCGCCGGTCCTTTGAAAGGTCAACAACTTCCTGAAATCATAGGTATTCAATCTTCATTATCCGCATGGATCAAAATGTATCCTAATACACTGATCTTACAGGCAGATAGTACTTATATCGAAGAGTATGGAACATCTACTAACTACGAAACTGGTAAAAGCAGAAAACAACTTACCGGTACAGATAGTCTGTCCTGGAAACGTAAAAGCTGGGTGGTAGGTGTCATAGCTTATGATCATCCTAAAGCATATGACTGGAACAGATTAAAAACTGAACGAATCATTCATGACCAGATTAAAGGTACTCCCGTACTAGTCCTGGTTGCTAAAGATACAATAGGATTTTTTGCTTTTGAACGTCCTGATTCCAATGCAATATTTACATTAAATGAAAATGTATTGTCTTTGAATAATCATCATTTTACCATCAATGGTAAGGGCATCGACACTACTATGAATTTAAAACCTTTACCTGCTTACCAGGAATTTTGGCATAGTTGGTCTTATTTTCATCCTTATACGGAAAGATGATTTATTGGTATGAGAGTCTGATAGAAATACCAGCTCAATTAAATCCAAACATCCCTGCACTTTTATGTGCATCGATCCCGATTTTCCATCGGGATTCGATGAAAGAAAGATAATTACAGCAAAAACAATATTCGTTGCATATAGTCTAATAAGATATTAAAATCTTACTTTTTGTCGCTTCCCTAGTAATTGCAAATAAACAAATGTGAATAACTTTAAAACTAAAAAATCCACAATAAGAGCTGAAAAAAACATTACTATTCTCCAGTGAGTTATTTTTCATAATTTATATTTTTTATTTTTTCCCAAATTTCATTGTCATAAATAGTTACTGGAAGATTTATAGCGCCTTCAGCAATAAATGTATAAGGATTATTTGAGTTGTCAATAACATTCATCAAAGTTTCAATTCATGCTTTTTAGCTATTTTCTTCATATAAAGCTCAAGTAAAAAACGAATACTTCTTACTGCATCACTCCAGGACATTTTTGAATGACCGGCTGCACGGGCTGGTAATCGAATGGGGATTTCACCGATTTTAAAATGATTGAAATGAAGTATAAATAAACTTTCAAAAAAAAAGGAATAACTTTCCGATACTACTTTATCACATAAAGAATGCATCGGTAATTTCATATTATAGATTCTGAAAGCACTACTGGCATCATACTGCATGTTCAACATTCTATCTGTAAGAAAATGTCCAAAATAAGTAAGCATTTTGCGAAAGACACTCCATCCTTCCAGACTTCCTTGCTTTAAATATCTCGATCCGATGATAATATCGGCATTGTCTTTAGCATCCAATAACACAGGAATGTATTCGGGAGGATGCGTAAAATCACAATCCATCGTGATAAGGTATTTATAGTTATTATCAACAGCCCATTGGATTCCCATTTTGTGAGCACTGCCTATTCCCATCTTCTTAGGTCTGATTAAATAATTGATAGCCTCGTATTGCGCGGCAAGCTTCTTAATAATATCCAGTGTACCATCTGTAGAATTGTCATCTATTATATAAAAATCAGCAGATACCCCCAATGCTATGATTTGATTAATCAAGGGTTCTATATTATTGACTTCATTCAAGGTAGGAATAAAAATTAGTACTTCCCCATTACAAATCATGTACTTAAATATATAGCAAAAAATAATATAAAGCATTATTATTGTGATAAAAATCCTAAATGGTCAATAAGAAAAAAGAATACCTTAAATCTAAAAAAGAAACCCTTGCTCGTATAAAAAACACTGAAACTCAGAAAGTATCCATCTCAAGCTCACCCTTGATTAAGTTTAATTATTTTAATCTGGATTCAAAATATCCAGTGAGTTTAATAGTCGCCCTGATCTATGGTATGGCACTTTCTTTCATTGCTATAAAATATTTCGAGCCCTGGAGAGATTTAGCCCATTTATGGGTTTCTACAAGAGACAGTTCTATATTCGACTTATTATTTAAAATACCAGTCGGGGCTGTTCCGAGCTTATGGTCGCTGTTCATAAAGCCCCTGACCATGGTACATGCACCATATATTTCATCTATAGTCCTTAATATTTGGGCTTGTGCAGCAGCCGTGTACCTCTTGCTTCGATATGCACCGCTTCCATATTATTTAAAAATCTTATTTGTTTTATCCTATCCATTGATCTATGAATTTCCGTTTCCAGGCAGGATCTATGGATTTGGTGCCCTATTAGTGTTCCTTATTTGCGCCCTCTATCCAGTTAGAAAAAAATCTCCTGTATTATTCAGTGTAGCGTTAGCCGGGCTAATGCACACCCATCCCATTTATCTGGGATTTTTAGTGCCCATTGGTGCTTTTTTTGCGTGGGAAATCTTTTTTGATAAGTTGATTACTCCATCCAAAAAGATATATAGCTTTGGTATATTGATTTTATCTGGTATATACTTTTTGTGGTATGTATTCCAAGGTCAAAAATTCGCCAAACTGGTCAAGGTAGGTGCCAAAAAGGACTTTTTCCCAAGCACATTATCTCAATCATTCTTAGCGGATGCAGGTTTAAGCTGGATACTGGCTCTGGGACTTTTAATTTCCTTGTTATTACTTTTTTATAAATACCGCACCATCATCATGTTTAGCTTTATGCTGATCTTCTCATTTTATATGTATCATGAGGTGACGCCTAATTTTATACGATATTTTTTAATGTTGCCTGTGATGACTATTGGCTTATTGTGGGTACATAGTCTTCAGTTTAAGCTTACAGGTTTTTATAAAAATAATTTTGAAAAAAGGATTTATACAGGTAGTGCAATTATTTTCGCTTTATGCTGTTGCTTGTCTGCCAAAAATGGACTCATCATGCTCTCCCGGGAAATAAAAGAGCCACATTCCTATTCTGAAGAAGCCGGCAAATTTATTAACGAACATTATCCTCAGCATACCATTATCGGGCATAGATGTTATACAGCTTCTGCAGTAGTACCCTATTTAAAAAACCAACAAAGTATATGGATGGCAGATGAAGAAAAGTTTGTTTCATATATTATGGGTGACAGCCTGTATTATCAAACTGCTTTTAAGTATTCTTATCCGGAAGCTCTTCAAAATGCTTTGAAAAAATTTCCATATGAAAAAAAGTTAATTCTGCTTTTTTCAATTCCACTACCTCCCGAATACTCAAAAGGCTGGAAATTAGTATATCAATCTGAAAAAAGACCAATTCAATACGATGAAGTCTATTTCATTTATGAAAAAATTTAAAGTAAATCATTACTATGTATAAAGAAGTTACTGAGTGTAGAATTTCAAAAAGTTCACATTTAGTACATGTTTTGTCCTTAGGAGAACAAACCCTTACCGGGGTATTTCCTAAAAACACTTCAGATCAAATCACAAAAGGACCTTTAGATCTGATATGGTGTCCTGATAGCGGTCTTCTTCAATTAAAACAATCGTACAGCCCGGATGAAATGTATGGTGAAAATTATGGATACCGATCCGGGCTTAATGCATCAATGGTACAGCATCTCGAAAACAAAGTAGGAATGCTGGAGAGAATGGTCCCATTAAAATTGAGTGATTATGTGATGGATATAGGAAGTAACGATGCCACTACATTAAAATCTTATAAATCGAAATGTAAAAAAATTGGAATTGATCCTACAGGACTAAAATTTAAAGAATGTTATTCAAACGATATAATACTAGTACCTGATTTTTTTTCTGCCGCAGGGATACGGAATATCCATCCAGATATAAAGGCTAAAATCATTACTTCTATAGCCATGTTTTACGATTTGGAACAACCTAAAAAATTCGTGGAACAGATTTATGAGGTATTAGATGATGAAGGTATTTGGCATTTCGAACAAAGTTATATGCCATCCATGCTAAAAACAAATTCATATGATACGATCTGCCATGAACATCTTGAATTTTACTCCTTTAAAGTGGTCAATGATTTATTAGATGCATGCTCCCTCAGAGTCTTAGATGTTCAAATGAATTCAATAAACGGTGGCAGTTTTGCAGTAACGGCATGTAAAAAACACGCGAGGTATATATCAAACACTCCCATCATTCAATGGACGTTGCGACAAGAATTAGATATGGGACTGTATACTCCTGAACCTTACCGTGATTTTGAGGATAGGGTATTCAGACACCGCAAAAATCTTAAAGAATTAATCGAATCTCTGGTATCGGATGGAAAAAAAATCATTGGATATGGAGCCAGCACTAAAGGTAATGTTTTATTACAATTTTGCGGTCTAACTCCGGCGCACATCCCATTTATTGCAGAGGTCAATCCTCAAAAAATCGGATCATACACCCCAGGCACATTAATTCCTATCATATCTGAAGAAGAAGCTCATCGCATGAAACCAGATTATTTTCTCGTAATGCCCTGGCACTTTAAATCTTCTATTATTCAACGCGAAAAAAATTATTTAATGAATGGCGGCAAGCTCATTTTTCCGCTACCAGAAATAGAAATTATATAAATGATCCAAACCTTGTATTATGTTAGAAAAATGTCGATAAGATGAATGCTATAATTTTCGGTATTCACGGTCAGGATGGCTATTATTTAAATCAATTGTTAGTTGATCTGGGAATTGAAGTGATCGGTGTTTCCAGGCAGAAGGCCCAGGTGATTGGCAGTGTATCGGATATTTCATTAGTGCAGTCGCTGATCCAAAAATATAAACCTGCCTATATATTCCATTTTGCTGCTGTTTCTGATATATCCCATGAATTAGTCTGGGAACATCAGGATACTATCGTAAAAGGAACACTAAACATTCTCCAATCGGTGCTGGATTATTCGCCGCACTCAAAAGTATTTATAAGTGGCAGCGGTCTGCAATTTTTAAATAAAAACCTACCGATACAGGAGTCTGATCTATTCGACCCTAAAGATGCCTATTCATTGGCTCGTATTCAATCGGTATATACTGCCAGGTATTTTCGATCAAAAGGTATAAAGGTCTATGTCGGTTATTTTTTTAACCACGATAGCCCACTACGATCTGAAAAACATATTAATCAATTCATCGTAAAATCTGCTTTACGAATTAAAAATAGAGAACAGTATAAATTAAACATTCGAAACGCCAACTTTAAAAAGGAGTTCTTATTTGCCGGAGATGCTGTAAAAGCAGTTTGGTATCTGGTAAATCAGGATACAATCACAGAGACTGTGATCGGCTCTGGTCATGCCATTGCTATCATGGAATGGATCAACTATTGTTTTTATTCTTTAAATCTAAATATAGAGGAGCATCTCGTAATAGAAAATAATACTATTCCTTCTATTCATACTTTAGTATCTGATCCAGCCACCATTATTTCTTTAGGATGGAATCCAACTCTATCCTTTGAAGGTTTAGCTGATCTTATGCTTACTGCCGGGTTGTAATACATTTAATTCCCAAGCTCGTTCTTAAAAAGACCAGGTAATTAAATCAAATTATTTTTCTTTGCATTCGATTTGGTAATACTCAATCTATTTTAAAAAGTATTGTGAAGTAGTACAATCCATTCTATTTCATCGCCGCTAAAAACTCCACCACGTCTCTCATTTCATGTTTCGTCATTTTCTTAGTCATATCCGGCATACTAGAAGGAATATTTTTACGGGTGGCAATTCTGTCTACGGGTATTCGGAGCGGTTCTGCATTAGCGGTAATCAAGGTCAACTCTTTATCTGTTTCCTTATCCAGTTTACCAAATACTTCACTGCCATCTTTAAGGGTCAGTGATACTACACCATATCCGGGTGCCAATCGTTCACTCGGTTGAACCATCGCTTGCAATATCTGTTCCCTTGTCAGCGTACTACCTATATGAGTAAGATCGGGTCCTACGTTACTACCAGATCCTCTCATCGCATGACATTTGATACATTGTGCAGTAAGGTTTTCGGTAAAGAATCGATACCCTTCGCGTACATTTCCTCCCTGGAGTGCTGAAGCATATTCCTCCATAGGATTATGATAGGATTGACTTGCTTTTAATTTTTCTTTCAGGGCAGTATTATCTGATTTCTCAATAGTTTCTGTTACATCCAACATGATATTAGCCGGCAATTTTTTTGCTTTCATGTCATCTAATAATTTTGAAAGGATAGTTTCTGTTTTAGCGGATGGCAATTTACCGAGAGCAGAGATTAACCGTTGCTGTTCATTCGGACTTCCTTTTTTCATAAAGTCATTGACAATGCCCGTAAGTGATTCTTTAGATAGTTCTACTTTGTCTAATAACCCCAGCGCCGCAGCTCTCATCCTGGTATTTTTATCATGCATACCCTGATCTACAATAGCGGCTAATTGAGGATCCTTTAATTGATTCAAACCATTTAACGCCGCAATTCTTACATCTACAGAATCATTTTTAAACATATTGATCAAGATCGAAGATTGATCTGTCATTTTCAATTCCCCTAAAAGTTTGGCCAGTGATATCATTACTGAAGGTTCTTTGGAGGAAATAAAATTGGCCAGCATAGGTTTTACTTTATTCACTACTGCGGATGCGTCCCTGGTCACTACACCTCTGTATCTTCCATCTACTCTATCTGTTTCACTTGGGCTGGCCCACGTACCGATCGTAGCCATCGCTTCAGCTTGTATCGAAGGAGATAAGTCTTTGCGCTGTGCCATTTGTATCAACATATTCAATGACGCATCATCTCCCACGCGTAGACAGGCACTAATGGCTCTTCTGAGTAAGGGCTCAGATTTAAATTTAGTTTGTTCAACCATTTTGGCTAAAGCCGGTAAAGCTTCCGGAATAGAAAGATCATCATTGATAGCCCGGGCAGCTTCTGCTACGATATATTCATCCTGATCATTGAGGAAAACTTTTATTTCAGGAC
>JBDTUE010000070.1:0-18181 GCA_040007895.1 Saprospiraceae bacterium
TTAGTGTCAAAGATGCCTGCGGTGATTTTTCAAGTTCAAATGATAAGATGTATCGTACAAGACCTGAATTAACTTTCAGCACCCGATCGGATTGTAGTCCATTTAATGCTACGACATTAACAATTGCTCAGAACTCCCTGATCGTATCACCCTTTGATGTTGAATGTACTACTTGTCTTCCTGTAACTAAATTCCAGGGAGTTACTTCTTCGGTTAGCATACCGGGATTAAATAATGGTAAAAAAACTATTGTAATCTCAGACAGTTGCGGGACTCGCTGGACATGTAATACAGAATACCTGGTGCCCGTTACAGAATCCTGTGATTCAATATTATTAAATCTTGTCAATGCATTTACCTGTGATAATAGAACTACGGGCTTAAGTGTTTCCGGGGACACGATGAAAGCGAGCATGTTTTATTTAAGGAAACCGGACGGATCATTGATTGACAGCAATCAACGTGGAGTTTTTAAAAATCTGGTCAATGGCCAATATATCGTGCAAGGTATATCTGGTTCATGTGGACTGATCCAGGGTAACTATATTAGAAATATTACTCAACAAGCGCCTAAATACAGGATAGGAGCAAACCAGTTCAATAATAATTGTAATCTAGTATATACACTCAATATTGATTTTGACTATTATCCGTATTCAATCACAGATCTTTCAGGAAAATTGTATACCCCTGGTTCTAATGTTACGCCTCAATTTGGTGTTTATTATAATGATTTAGCTCCTGGTTCATATGTAATAAAATCTTTAAAAAATTGCTGGCAGGACACCATTAAATTACCGGATATAAAATCAAAAATAAAAATTGAAGACCTTACTGTTTGCCCGGTTGGAGGGAGTGTTACTATTAGCGGAGGTAAAAATTTCGGTCAATGGAAATCTATTTATGCAGCGCAAAATCTGGATTTGTACTATTTTAATAATAGCGCTGACTGGTACGATTTTTCTCATAGTTCCAAATTCAATTATGACACAGCCCGCCATACTTATTTTAATATAGAGCCCGGGAAAGCATATACGATTTATTTACATTCATTCGCTTCCATCAATTATCTCGATATAGCTAATTCCTGTATCATGGACTCATTAACCTTTACCGTTCCAAATTATACTCCGCCTTCGCTGATCTCGGACCTTACCCTCAAATGCGATCAATCCAATTCTATCTTATCTCAATTAAAGATTAAAAATGGAACAGCACCTTATAGTATCCAGGAAATAAATTGTACCAATCAAATCCTGATTGGAAATATAACCAATACCGTAGACAGTATAGTTGCTCTATCTAATTTATCCCTGTCCAATCATTGTTTTAAAGTTACCGATGTATGTCAGAATACCGTAACCACTGAAAGCAATATAGGCGATTTTAATGCATCGATTCAGTCTATAAAAAATTGCGATTCTACTACCACCTTTTATTTTAGCACTATAAATGCAGCGACTTACAAATGGACCAATAAAGCCAATCTTATAATTGGAAGCTTACCTTCTATTACGATTATAGATCCGCCGCCGGGAGATGAAATTAAACTGACGATTGATTATAAAGGATGTGCAATCAATAAATCCATTTTAATTAATAATGCATTTCAAAAACTCCAGGTAAAAATAGGGCCATCGAAAACCATAAAATTGTGCAACAGTGGTTTTATTAAACTCACTGCAAGCATTATTGGTGGGATTGGTCCTTATACCTATCGTTGGAGTAACGGATCTCAGGACAGTACAATAGTGGTTAGCACCCAGGGTAAATATTTTCTGGAAGTTAACTCGGCTATAGGCTGTAAGTCATTTGATACAGTAGATGTCATTATAGGCTTACCTCTGGGACTGGTTACGTTTATCAATAAAGTATTATGTTATGGGGATAGCACGGGAAGTATAAAAGCGGTAATCACAGGGGGCATCAGCCCCTATAGCTATCAATGGTCAGATGGAAGCATCGGTGACAGTATCCTGCGTAAACCTGCAGGAAATTATATGTTTACTGTCACAGATGATGCCGGATGTAAACTTTCACAAATGATCCCAATTGACCAAAATACAGAACTCAAAGGGCAAACCAATATCACTTCTGCCTCTTGCGATGTATCAAAAGATGGAAAAATCGAATTGACACCAACTGGAGGAATAGGGCCATATTCTTATGTGTGGAGTGATAATAGTACTTCAAAAGATCTCATCAATTCTAATCCGGGTAGTTATACTGTAATCATTACAGATATCCTTCAATGCAATAGTAAATACTTAATCGCAGTAATTCCTAAAAAACCAGTAATCATCACCAACAGGGTAGATACGATATGTGCCGGGGCCATGCTCACTATTGGCAATTCGGTTCATGCTGTAAGTGGTACTTACACAGATACTATTAAAAACAGGTTGGGATGTGACAGCCTGATACAAAGCAGACTTGTAGTAAGGGCTCCTCTGCAGTTTACACTTTCTTCTAAAAGCCCGTCCTGTGCGGATCAGAGAAATGGCGAAATTTCTTTATCAAATATCAATAGCCGTGGACCATATTTGTTTCAGATAAATACAATCAACTACAGTGGATTATCAACTACGATGTTACCCAGTGGGAACTATGTGGTAAAGCTCACGGATGGATATCAGTGTTTCCTCGAAAAAGGGACCTCCCTTTCAAATCCACCCAGGATTACCCTTGAAGTTGGTAAGGATACCACACTTCAATTCGGGGATTCATTAGCACTGAAAGTATTTACGAATGTTCTTAACCAGGACATTAGAAAAATAACATGGACCGGGAACCCGGGATATACCTGTGATCAATGCAATCAGCAGGCGATCTTAAAACCAAAGTATGATATTGATTATAAAGTCGAATTAGAAACGGTTCAGGGATGTAAAGTACAGGATCTGTTTACTGTAAAAGTGAATAGTGATTTCAGGGTTTTTGCTCCAAACTCGCTGCGATTGAATGAAGGAAGTCTTTCTGCTAATTCAGGATTTACAATATATGGTCCGTCCTACATAGAGGTGATTGATTACATCAGGATCTTTAATCGATTTGGTTCACTGATGTTTGAATCAAAAAACATACCTCCTAATGATCTTCAATATGGATGGGATGGAACGTATAAAGGCCAAAAAGCGGATCCAGGCGTGTATGTATATATTGCCAGCGTTTTGTTTTCAGACGGAAACCGTCGAATATTAAAAGGAGATATTACGGTTATGAATTAGTGTTCTGCCTTGAATAATTAGTGTACTTCAAGGTTCATCACTTTTCTCTCTGACAAACTGCTGTATTTTGTATACACTTCTTTGCTTTGTAATGTGCCATTGATGATCAGGCTGTCTGGTCTCAGCTGTAATGAAAAATTATCTTTATTGATCACGCCATCTATAATCAATGCATGTACCAATGGATTATATTCTATTACTATTGCAGGTGGAACAGATTTCATTTCAGTAGTTTCTTGTTTTGCTTCAGACGTATTGCTGGTGCTATAGAGTTGTGCGAGGCTGGGAGCTATGACTAAAGACACAATACTCATCAGTTTAATAAGAATATTCATAGAAGGACCAGAAGTATCTTTAAATGGATCACCTACAGTATCTCCTGTGACCGAGGCTTTATGCGGATCTGATTTTTTAAAGTACATCTGACCATTAATCTCTACACCTTTTTCAAAACTTTTTTTAGCATTATCCCAGGCACCACCTGCATTATTCTGAAACATTCCCATCAATACACCACTCACGGTAGCACCTGCTAAAAAGCCACCTAATGCTTCAGGGCCGAGTAAAAAACCTATAATAAGTGGGGATAAAATAGCTATAGCACCGGGTAACATCATTTTTTTAATAGAAGCTTCTGTTGAGATAGCAACGCATTTATCATATTCCGGCTTGCCTGTGCCTTCCATGATACCAGGGATAGTTCTGAACTGGCGACGCACTTCTTCTACCATTGCCATAGCAGCCTGGCCTACCGCCGTGATTGCTAAGGATGAGAATATAAACGGAATCATTCCCCCTATAAATAAACTCGATAATACTTTTGCCTTATAAATGTCTATGCCTTGGATGCCAGCCACACCCACGAAGGCCGCAAATAATGCTAATGAGGTAAGTGCTGCAGAAGCTATTGCAAAACCCTTACCGGTCGCAGCCGTCGTATTACCCACGGCATCCAACACATCTGTTTTTTCTCTTACATCTGCAGGTAATTCACTCATTTCAGCAATACCTCCTGCATTGTCGGCAATAGGTCCGAAAGCATCAATGGCTAATTGCATCGCCGTAGTAGCCATCATACCTGCAGCAGCTATGGCTACACCGTACAATCCAGCACAAGCAAATGAGCCATAAATACCACCTGCTAAAACCAAAATGGGTAAAAAGGTAGATTCCATTCCGATAGCTAAACCACCGATTACATTGGTGGCATGACCGGTCGATGATTGTCGAATAATACTCATCACCGGCCTTTTGCCCATTGCTGTATAATATTCAGTAATAATACTCATCAAGGCGCCTACAACGAGGCCTACACCGATAGCTCCCAATACCCCCCATTTAGTAAACTCCGCACCCCTTAAGATCATAGTAGAAGGGAGAATGTAATAAACTAAACCAACGGAAGCTATTGCAGTGAATATAATAGATCCCCAATTGCCCATATTCAAAGCTTTTTGAACCGTATCAGTATTGACAGTAGCGCCTTCACTGATTTTGACAAACCAAGTTCCAACAATGGAAAACAAAATTCCTGTACCTGCAATCATCATAGGCAACAGGATTGGAGCCATACCTCCGAATTTATCAACTGAAATTGTTTCTTGTCCAAGCACCATGGTAGCTAAGACGGTTGCTACGTAAGAGCCAAACAAATCGGCTCCCATACCTGCAACATCACCGACATTGTCTCCGACATTATCAGCGATCGTAGCTGGATTGCGTGGATCATCTTCAGGGATTCCGGCTTCAACTTTGCCTACCAGGTCAGCTCCAACATCTGCAGCTTTGGTATAAATGCCTCCTCCTACTCGTGCAAATAAGGCAATACTTTCTGCTCCTAAAGAAAAACCGGTAAGCACTTCAATCGCCGTAAGCATCTCATGACTATTGACTCCGACACCCGCAGGAACAAATATTTGTTTAAGTATTATAAATAAGGAGCCTAACCCGAGAACCGCAAGGCCGGCTACACCCAGTCCCATAACAGATCCTCCTGTAAAAGATACATTCAAAGCTTTGCTTAAACTGGTTCTCGCTGCATGAGCGGTGCGTACATTACTTTTAGTGGCAATATTCATCCCGATATACCCAGCCGTTGCACTTAAGATGGCACCAAATATAAAAGCTAATGCAATGCTCCAGTGGCTATTAGCATTCGCCTGAGACATCACTGCAAGTAATATGGCTACGATGACCACAAAATATCCCAATATTTTCCACTCTGCCTTAAGGAAAGCCATGGCACCTTCAGCAATGTGTTTGCTTATTTCCTGCATGCGTTCATTTCCAGCATCTTGTTTTACTACCCAGTTGAATTTCACGTACATATACAATAAGCCTATAATGGCCATCACCGGTACGGTATATATCAAATATTCATTCATATTGTCTTAATGCTTAATCTCAAACTTCAAATCGTTAAAGGGCGCAAAGATAGAACAATAGGTCAAAATTAACTGAATCGATATTGCAAATAAACCGCAAATGGACTGAAATCAGGAGATCAGATTATCAAGGCTAATCCCCGGTGAGAAACGGAGGGAAAAAATATAGATAAAAATAAATTTATAAACTTTTGAAGATGAGACTATTTAGAATAGAATTTGACAATTATCAGTTATCATTCTTTTATAAACATTCCAGTACTTCCGGCATATTGGATCATGTACATACCACTTCTCAAATGATCTACACCAATATTAGTTTGTCGATCCGAAGTGGTTTTGGTTTCAATGATTCTTCCCATCAAGTCCGAGATGGAATAAGTGGCGTCAACCTGTGTAGGTTCCAGCGTAAGGATATGTTTGACCGGGTTTGGATACAATGAAATTAATTTTCTGGAAAAAGTTCGAACGGATTTTACAGTTGAGTAAATAAATGATCCATCTATATCGATTGATTTTATCCTGTAATAGCTAACGGGATTTAGTGGATAGAGGTCAAGATATTCATATTGATCAAGACTATGATTACTCGTATAGGTTTCGAGTCTCTTCCAGTTTTTTAAGTCAGCAGACCGCTCTATATCATATCCTTTAGAGTTAATACTAGCGAGTGAGGACCAATGTATTTTAATACTATTATTAACTGAGGCTACATTAAACATCGTTAATGCAATAGCTAACCGGGTCCCTGAAATATCAATCGTTCTGTTGCTGATACCAGGTCCTTCGATCATAATGTGAATAGTTGAACATGTCACAGCACCACATTGATTGTTGTCCGTGCTTGCTGTAGATGAATTGCTGGTGCCGGCACCACCATTATTAGGAAGATCAAAAAAAATATTCGCTGCACTGCTGCAATCGATGGTGCCTTGTAGTGTATATAAACTGGAAGGAATATTACTGCCTGTAAAAGAAATGTTATAGGGTAGGTCGACCATATAGTTTCCCGTATTACAGGAATTAATTGGAACAATTGAAAATGGGCTTAGCGTTATATGTACAGTGTATCCATCAGTTGAAACCACATCTACTGTTTGTGCAGATATTAAAGAGGGAACAACAAAAATAAATAGAATTAAAATCTGTTTCATAAAAGGGTAATTGAATAAAAAATAACTGAAAGGGTAATCAAAATTACTTTGTTTTAGGATGGCTTGTTGACCGTCTTCTGAATTTGATTTATTATTTTAGTGAAGTATACTTGCATGAAATTAAATTCATCGTTTCTTAGGATTAATCAAAATTAAATCTTGAAATTTTAAAATAGAAAATCACTCTGACAGGAGAGATTGTTAAAATGTTTGCCTTGAGAAATGTTTATTTGGAAAATTAAATATCAGTCCATACGTTCACGTGAAAAGACAAATGATATAGAATGAAATAAAATCTGACAGCGGTTATAGATTTTTAATAACCTTGGTGATTAACTGCATCTCCATACAATTAAAATGACCCTGTGGACATTCACTTCTTCCAAATCTTGAACATGGTCTGCATGTCAGCCCCTGTACTTCAAACGAAATATTCATATCAGGATGATTAGTACCATAAAATGGCCAGAAACCAAACTCCGGCAAAGTGCTTCCCCATATACTGCGAATTGGTTTTTTTAAAGCTGCAGATATATGCATCATACCGGTATCCGGAGCAATGACCATGGACGATTGCTCAAGAAGAGAAGCCGATTGATTTATCGAATACTTGCCGCATAAATTGATCACCCGATCAGATTCGAGTTGTTTACCTATTTCAAATTCTGCTTTTCCTCCAATGAGAAGGATTCCATAATTTCCTTTTATCAAACTAATAAGTTCCTGAAGTTTATGAACGGGAATGCGTTTAGTAAAATGTGCTGCTCCGATGACAAGTGCTATATAAGGCCGGTTGATGTTTAATTCTACCAGGTTCACTTGATCAGTGGCGGGAATAAAATAATCCAGTCCTTCACCATCATCTTTTACCTTATATTTTTTTAATGCATTGAGATAACGCAAAGCAATATGTTGCTTTGGCAACCGATTAATTTTAAAATGTACCGAAAGCCATTTTTCAAAATTTGCTTTGTAATAACTTGTCACTGGGATCTGCCATAAATATAACCGGATCATCCTCGATCGGAGATTATTCTGAAGATCTACAATGAGATCAAATCTTTGCGCTTTTAATTCGTTTAGAAGGTCAGATAGGGTTTGATCAAAAAGCCATACTTTATCAATGTATGGATTCGATGCTACAATATCCTTAAAACCCTTTTTAGTCAGGAAATGTATTTCGCAATTCAATTGTTTTTTCAATGTCCTCACTACTATCGAAGTCAATACAATATCACCCAGAGAACTAAATCGAATGATCAGTACTTTTTGAGGAATATTTTTAGATGGCATACTACCTATTGGTGCATAAATTTGATAGCACCAGCCTTACCTTCTACATTTATTTTTAAAATATACATTCCTTGAGAAAGATATTCAACAGGAATAGTAATGGTTTGATTTCCCTGTGCATATTTGCCACTAAAGGTCCATTGTATTCTTCCCATAAGATCATAAATAACGAATGAATTTGGTGTTGGAGTCAATGGTTGATTCCAACGTAAAGTCATTAGTTCATGGGATGGATTTGGTGATATGGAAGCGCTGTATTTGCTGATTACTGCATCAGGGGTAGCGGTACTTAATTGCCTATTTCCATTGGCAAACCAGGTGCCCAGTCTTGCCTTCTGGATTAATACCTCTCCTTGTCCGGCTGATGCGATTTTTGATTTGTCCAATTTGATCTGACCTAATATCGTATTGGAAGCCGAAACTTCATAATTAAACAATACCCGATCATCAGAGGTAGAATAACTGGGCCAACTTAAATCATTGTTTTCAAATATCGAATCAACTACACCGGTTTCAAGATTGCCTCCAAGTAAATAATAAGTAGGATCCGGTAAAGATTCAACCAACATGTCAAAGGCTATTATATGAGGACTGTTTTTTGAAAAAGTAGCATTTCCAACACTTGTCTTTTCAGGTAACTGACTGAAAAGTTTAGAAATTTTACCATCCGCCCATGTAGCTTTTTCACCGTTATAAACACTCAGGAATGAGATATCCCAGTATTCTATATCTGCCCCGGTTGCATTTTTGATCGTGCTATGTGCATCATACATAATTTCCTGACTGGTATATTCAAATTCCATCGCATCGGCATAATCTACTGTGCCTGTCTTGATTCCTGAAGAAGCTGACGTGGGATTATATAAATCGAATACCCTCCATTCACCATTGGCGATTGTATAATCATACACATGAATTTTATTTTCTTCTACATCTTTAATGGCAGCTAACCGGTCACCATTTTTAGAGATAATGGCATTTCTCCAGATTGGATCACTTTGCAGGATATTGTCTTTGGTGAATGTGTTTTTCGCCCAATCAATTTGTATGTAATGGATCCTTTTATCTTTTCCTACAAATATGACGAAGCCGCCGTCATCTGTGACACTTGGCTTGCTTAATGGATCTACCGTATCCAAAGGGTTTGCTAATATTTTACCTGCTCCATCAGCAAGATAAAGTGCGGTCTGGGCATTGTCACTATAGACAATAAAATCTTTCCCAGGATTTGTATCAACATCTTTTTGAGTTGGAGTAGATGCTCCATCCAATATTCCTACCATGTCATATGCTGCTTTGGCAGCTGTTACTTCTGCACTGTTGGCACCAAAAAAATCAGTTGCTGATTGAATCACTGCTTTTCTGCAATCAATGAACCGCGAACTACGTGTAAGATATTTTGTTAATGCCCGGTAGTATACTTTTTCTCCTTTATCAAGGTCATTATTGATCCTGGTGACAAATTGATAAAAAGCCCAGTTATTAATACCACTATTAATATGAACTCCGCTATTGTCCATCGTGCCTTTATAGCGTTCCGTATACGTCCGGGGTTGATAACCATTGTCATTTAATTGATTCCCTCCATTGTGAGGATCGATAAAGCTGCGTAATGCTCCGGTCGGAAATATTGCTTTTTTTACTACGTCCTCACCAATGAGCCAGTCGTCCCGGTCTATCAGTCTTCCAAAAATATCAGCAAACGATTCATTAAGTGCACCACTTTCCGAATCATAATCCAGGTTAGCAGTTGATTGAATCACTCCATGAGATAATTCATGACCTGCTACATCGAGTGCTTTGGCTAACGGAGTAAATGCATCTTTGCCATTACCATAATACATGGCAGCACCATCCCAGAATGCATTGTCCATTTGCGCCCCATCATCCTCCGTGATGTTGATCAGGGAGATGATATTTCCTCCTGTGCCATTAATAGAATTACGTTGATGTTTGTTTTGATAATATTCATAAGCTAGTCCGGCATTATTGTGCGCAGAGGCAGCACCGGCTGATATCCAACCAGAATTATTGGGAGAATTAATCAAAGCAGGATTGAATGTTTTTTTAGCCGGACTTAAATTTTTACCATCAAAGGTCCAGATGACACCAGTGGGTTCTTCATTGTCATTGCCAATAGTTTTAAACATTTGCCTGCTGGCGTCCACCAGGAAAAAAGTACTTCCATCAAGATAGGTGTTTAGGGTAAGTGGTTTGCCTGCAAGGTCTGTGGCATTGCTTGTAGTTTTTCCGGAAAAATCAAATGATTTGAATGAAGGGATACTGAGCGAAACTCCACTCGAACTTGTTTTACTGGTTAGGTAGGAATGATTGTCACGAGGTAAAAAAGTACAGGTATTGTTATATTTCTTGAGTATAGCTCCGGAGTGTGCATCTACTTTATAATACCAAATATCCATACCGGAAATCAGCGCTATATCATAAGCGAGATGAGGTACCTGGAATTCATCATGAAAGATCACCAATTCACTTTTTATTCGTTCACGGTTGGTTAGTTTGAGCAGAGCCGGGGATACCGGATGATATAAACCCAGCGAAGAAAGGTCATTAACCAGGATTGTTTCGACCGTGCTTAAGCTTTGATCTGGGGTAATATTGAGATCAATTGGTGTAGGGAATACGATACCATTTATTTGTTCCAGGTTATTATTTTTACCATGAAGGACAAGTTCCCCGCCATAGACCGGAATTCCCTGATAGAGTTGTCTCACTTTCACATGCTGCATTTGCAGGTCGTCGGTCTCTGATGTTAGAAATTCAAATTCTTTTGTGACATCCTGTATCCTCATCCTGGTTTTAAACTGATTCAGAAATGCATAGACAGAAGAGTTAGCGGCTCTTAGATTAAAGCTTACGGGTTTTAAACTCTTATCCCAAAAAGAATTAGGATCACTAATGGTATTCGGTACTGCATTCATAGGTTGACCGGTAAGCGACAATGGATTTATATGAATTGAATTAAAGGCCTTTGGAGTATGTTTAGTGATCAAATCAGGTATTCGTACCGTAGGATGTTGTAGATTATTGGAAACCGTTGTCTGTCCGAATCGGATTGATTTCATCGGTGTTTGTGCAAAGGTTATTTGCACCAGAAACATCAAAACAAAAATTAAACGCATAAAGAATGGATTGAATAGAACTATTGATTTTGAACAAAATGAATTAATATCGAATTAAACAACCTTAAGTTGCCAGGTGCCGATGAAGAACCCGATCTGTCCCAGGTAAGTTTATGTTTTGTAGTTGTATTTGAAAATTCAATAAAAGAATATGTATTGCCTGGTTCATTAAATTCAATAGAGGATAGACCCAAAAATTCATAATTCAAAAAGATTTGTTTTGTCTCGTTTGGTTTGAGCCTGGAGATATAAACAAACTGGTCCTGAAATCCATTTTTTTTATAGACATCACCACTTTCAAGTAAAGCATACGTAGTTATAACACCTGTAAATCCTCCTCCATTCCCGAAATAAATAATGTTCTTTGGATACTTTGCTAGTTTTTTTTGAGCTATGGCAGGAACACTATTCACAAGGAGTAAGCAGAATATCAGAAATGAAAAAACAGGTTGTTTCACTTTATTTTATAACCTAGACGCAAAAAAACTATTTTTTTTCTTAACGTATCATTAAAACTTTCTACTAATGTATTGATTTAAAAAGATAAATCCTGTAGATTTGAAAATATTAAATCATTTAAACATTCAATATGATGAAATCCATACTTTTTATTTTCGTCGTTGCACTAGGAGTACAAGGTCTGCAAGCTCAAAGTTGTCATGCTATGGCTAGCGGTGGATCCTGTTGTGCTAAGAGTGCATCCACAGCAATGACTGCTGCGGAAAATGCCGGTATTCAAATCAGAAAAGATGTAGCTACCGGTGATCTTAGTTTTCATAGGAAAACTTCCTGTGCGTATAGCGACCACGCTACATTTGTAGAAGTGAAGTATGATTCAAATACGAATAGTTTTGTTAATAAAGCACCAGACTTCTCTTCCGAAGCAATGATTATTCCGGTGTCTTTGCATACGGCTTCCATGAAAAAAATGGATTGTAGTACGATGTCCAAAGCGGAATGTGCCGGGAAAATGGCGAAAGGTGAATGTCAACCAAAAGCGAAAACTTAGTTAACCTAACGATTAAATTAGATACAGATAAATTCATAAACCCGTATACGCCTTGAGTTTATACGGGTTTATTTTTTATATATAATTCAAAAAACTAAAGTAGCCTCAAGGTACCCGAATAATAGAATTTAAAAATTATCTTTGCTGCCCCCCGCCATCTAAAATCTTTCAACTTTAATTGGAGTATGGCATTTAATTATTTCAATTCAGTCGACGAAACTATTGGATCAACACCGATCATCAAACTGCAATCCATTTCGGCCCAGGTTAATTCGAATGTTTATGCTAAGTTTGAATCTTATAACCCCGGGCATTCCGCTAAAGATCGCATTGCCCTCTATATCATAAACAAAGCTGAGCGGGAGGGCAAACTAAAACCCGGCGGCACGATCATTGAATGTACCTCTGGAAATACCGGAAGGTCACTGGCTATGATCGGTGGACATCGGGGATATAAATGCATTTTTACGGTACCTAATAAAATAAGTGAGGAGAAAAAAAGGATCCTGGTAGCCCTGGGCGCTGAAGTGCATGTGTGTCCTTCTTCCGTAAAACCCGAAGATCCAAGGTCGTACTATAGCCAGGCACAGTTTTTTGCTGATAGTATACCTAATTCATACTTTGTAAATCAGTATTACAATATGGATAATGTGGATGCACATTATTACCTGACCGGACCGGAAATTTGGCAACAAACGAATGGAGAAATTACCCATTTTATCGCCTGCTCTGGAAGCGGGGGAACATTGAGTGGCACTTCAAAATATCTAAAAGAACGCAATCCTGATATTCATATAATAGGAATTGATGCCTATGGATCTGTGCTTAAAAAGTATTTTGAAGAGGGGATCTTTGATCAAAGCATTATTAAACCTTACGCCCTCGAAGGTGTAGGCAAAAACATCATTCCTAAAACGTTTATCACCACACACCTTGACCAGATGGTACAGGTCAAAGATCAGCTTGCTATCAAAAGAGCTATTAAACTCACCGCAGAGGAAGGACTGATGATTGGACCCAGCGGTGGAGCAGCTATTCAAGGCGTTTTTGAAATCCGTAAAGATTTAAAACCAACCGATCAAATACTGATCATAGTTCCTGATCACGGAAGTTTGTACCTGAGTAAACTTTATGATGATGCGTGGATGAATGAAAATGTATATCACAAGCCAAAGAAAAATAAATATGGCTTACCATCTTATAATCGTATGAAAAAGCTCCTAAATGGCATCTACGAGAGTTATAAGCAATAATGCAGGATTTACGTTTTATCAAATCAACCCATTTAAGTCAAGCCTTAGCATCATAAAAAAGGGTTTCTTTATTTAATCTGGCGGCCATAGTCATAATCTGAAGGAAAATTTGTTTAAAGAAACATTTACTTATAGTTCACATATAGACTTTGAACAGGCTCCATTGACTTTACAATTATTGCATACTACAAAAATATTTTCTGCAAATTTTTGACTCACTGTAGAAATCTTATTATCCACTTCGATATCTATTAAAGCATCATAGTCCTGTTTCCGGATGATTTTAATATGATTGTTTAATACGAGGCCTACATTCATTACGTATTGCAAAAAGGAATTGGAACTTTCTTTCACCGCCACCATTTTACAACTATGTCCCACTTCCACTTCAGACAACGTCTTTTTAAATTGAACCTTTATCTCTCCATTATGATTTGGAATTGGATTTCCATGTGGATCAAAGGCTGGAAAATCCAGGAACTTATCTAATTTTTCAATGAGTTTTAAGGAAGGAATATGTTCCAAATGCTCGGCAACTTCCTGTACTTCATCCCAGGTAAAATCTAATTTTTTACACAAAAAAGTCTCCCACAACCTGTTTTTTCTCAGGACATCTATTCCGATTTTTTTACCTTTTTTTGTCAGTGTTATTTTGCCATATTTTTCATAATCAACAAGCGACTTTTCTTTTAATTTTTTAATCATCTCTGATACCGTAGCCGGTTTGACCATCAGATGAGTGGCTAATTCATTGGTGCCCACCTGGTCGCTTCCTTTTTCAAACGTAAGTCTGAATAGAGCTTTCAGATAATTCTCTTCAGCATAAGAAATCATGGGTGCAAAAGTAAGATTAT
This sequence comes from Saprospiraceae bacterium, assembly GCA_040007895.1. GTDB lineage: Bacteria > Bacteroidota > Bacteroidia > Chitinophagales > Saprospiraceae > JADJLQ01. Next base: position 14,315 of record JBDTUE010000070.1, read on the forward strand.
TTATTAACTTTATTTGTTTGGCTCACCTAACTTTATTACTTTTACGCCCATAACTTTAATTTCCTACTTATGCACATTAAAAAATCTTATACTATCCTCAGTATACTTTCTGTTTTTTTAATATGCTTTGCCTGCGAAAAGATATTGCCTCCCGTACCTAAATCAGATGAAGTACTGAATAGTCCTTTGGATGGACTCACGCCATTGCAGAACAAAATGTTTTTGGAAGGATCTGAAGAATTTCATGAAGTGTATGTTAAAGAGACCGGCCTGGGGCCTGTTTTCGTGTCATCCTCCTGCGCTAGTTGTCATTCTGGAAATAACCGGGGGCATCCATTTACGAACCTGATCCGATTTGGACAAAGTGATACTTTTGGAAATCAATTTCTTCACTATGGTGCACCGCAGATACAACAAAATGCCCTGGCAGGTCATACTGGTGAGATAATCCCAAGCGGAGCTACTTCATCAACTTTTATAGCACCTATTGTATCGGGAAATGGATTTTTGGAATTAGTATCAGATGATGATATCCTGGCAATGGCTGATCCTAATGATACTAATGGGGACGGCATTTCAGGGCGACCGAGTTGGCATTCCCTACCTCCCTGGGTAATCCCATTCAGTAATGCCATCTCTCAAAATGGTAAATACATAGCCAGGTTTGGCAGAAAGGCAAGTAACTATAATTTACATCAGCAGACAGTAGCAGCATTTAATAATGACATTGGTGTAACGACTACGTTTATGCCTAATAATCCAGTTAATTATCTTGACGGTATAAATCCCGTTCAAACCAATGATCCTGAATTGACGGATCAAAGTATTAATGCTACTGTTTTTTATTTACAGGGATTGCAATTTCCAATTCAGCGAAATCAACAAGATGCAGCGGTTATACATGGTTCAGCTCTTTTTTCTCAGATTAATTGCAGCAGTTGCCATAAACCAACATTGAAAACAGGATTTTCGCCCATCCAGGCCATGTCAAATGTTGAATTTCATGCTTATACGGACTTACTGCTGCATGATATGGGATCAGGATTAGATGATCACTATACGGAGGGGACAGCATTGACATCAGAATGGAGAACTACACCTTTATGGGGGTTGGGATTAGCTACTGCTTCACAAGGAGGAAATTATTTCTTATTGCATGATGGCAGAGCCAGAAGCATTGAAGCCGCCATTGAATTGCATGGAGGAGAGGCGTCAGCAAGCAGGACAAAATACCAACAACTTTCTGCAACGGACAAAAATGATATACTGATATTTTTAAAATCTTTATAAAATGGACAGAATCGATTTTATTAAATCCTGCGGCCTGGTTTGTTTAGGCACTACCGCATTTTCCTTACTAGAAAGCTGTGCCAGCGCAAATTATTTTGCTGCTAATACGTATACAGAAAATAAAGTATTAATAAAAAGATCTGAATTTGTCAAGATCGAAAAAGATAAAAAAACACTTCGAAAGTATGTTTTGGTAAAAACTGAAAAATTAAATTTTCCGATTTGTGTATTTCAAATATCAGAAAATAATTATTCCGCAGTGTTGATGGAATGTACACACAAAGGGTGTGAATTACATACGCAGGGTGATTATCTGATTTGTCCATGCCATGGAAGCGAATTTACCAATACCGGAGTTGTTCAAAACCCACCGGCCGAACAAAACTTAAAAACATTTATTATCACTTCTGACAATGAAAATATTTACGTTCAATTATAAATTATCTTTTTTATTCACACTTGTATTTAGTGTTCCGGTCCTAGCGCAGGACAGTTCAGTAGTCTTACGAAGAATCCCGGTAGATTCTTCTGTGCAGAAATTAAATATGGATGCTATTTATGCTCGTCCCTTTCTGACCGTTAATAAATTGCCGATAGCTATTGGTGGATACCTTGAAGCCAATACACAATACGCCGCAACCGATGGTGTATCGGATGGTTTTTCTTTTCAAATGAGGAGAATGACACTTTTTTTTTCTTCGACGATCGCCAGGAAAATAAAATTTATGTCTGAACTCGAATTTGAGGATGGCACCAAAGAAATTAATATTGAAACAGCATTGATGGATGTCGAATTTCATCCACTATTGAATTTGCGGGGTGGAATCATTATGAATCCTATTGGAGGATTTAATCAAAATCATGATGGTCCTCGCTGGGATTTTGTAGACCGGCCTATTGCTGCTACCTCGATCATTCCATCTACTTTATCCAATGTGGGATTTGGTATTCATGGAAAATATTTTATGCATAACTGGATATTGGGTTATGAAACGTATTTAACCAATGGATTTGATGATAAAATAATTGCGAATGAATTAAACAGAACAGCCCTGCAAGAGGGAAAAGAAAATGCTGAAAAATTTGAAGAAAGCAATAGTGGGTTACCGATGTTTACCGGTAAAGTTGCTTTCAGAAACAGAAAAATAGGTGAGCTCGGAATTTCGTATATGAGTGGGGTTTATAATAAATGGAAGGAAGACGGACTGATCATTGATGATAAAAGGTCAGCCAGGGTTTTTGCTGTAGATTTTAATACATCATTCCTTAAAAACAGAATTAACATCGTGGGAGAATTTGCCAAAGTGTTTGTAGCCGTACCGGATAATTATGTTCAAACGTATGGCAAACATCAATTTGGGACTTTCCTCGATATTATTGGAACTATATATCAACATGAATTATTTGGTTGGGAACATGCTAAAGTGAATGTCGGAGTCCGGTTAGAATATGCTGATTATAACCAGGATAAATTCAGATTGACGAAAGAAAAAATATTTGATGATACCTGGGCTATAGTTCCTGGTATTGCTCTCAGACCAACTGGTACGACCGTGCTGCGGCTCAATTATAAATACCAATCATTACGAGACATCGTAGGTAACAAACCTGTCAAAACCGGCATTATCCAGTTTGGACTTTCAAGTTATTTTTAGATCTTCTTTGAGTCATCAATAGATCTAATCCTAAGTTAAAATCTATTTAATCAGTAACCAGAAATAAAAAACCCGGAGCATTTACATACTCCGGGTTATTCTTCTTATTTAGAGCCTTTTGATACTTTTAGGATAAGGTAGTTACATACTGGGAGCCTTTTCACCTCTATGGCAGGTAGCACAGGTAATCATATGCTCAGACTTAAATTTTTTGGTAATCCATTTTTTATTAATATCCATAGTCATTTTGACCATTGCACGGGTCATGTTTTTTTCTGGTTTTTCATCGGATGGAAAATCCCATTCACTGAATGGCGCACCTTCTTTATTTTTATGACAGAAAAAACATTTTACACCGAGCGCCTTATTCCAGCCTTGCATGATCTCCTTTAATTGATCACCTCCTGTACCTTTCGGTAGTACTTTTAAATTTTTGGGCTCTGTAGGCCAAACCCAACTGTCTTTAGGCTGAAAAGCAAATTCGCAAAAAAATGGAATCATAATCAGCATCCCTAAGACACCAATTTTGTGAGAGATTGATTTCATGAATAGTGAACTTAATAGGATCAAGATAAAACAAAAATCAGATTTTCAAATACAGATTAAACTTTTTTTTAATTTATTTTTTAGTGAACGTGAAGACATTTTTTTTAGGCGGGAACAGTTCGGCAAAAAAACGACAGTCAAAAGGGGGATGTTTTAGGCTATTCCAATTGTTCAACTAAAATATCTTCTTATATATTTTCCATTTTTAACCAATGATTCCTTCTTTTTTAAATTAAAGAAATAGAAAGCTCAAATTCAAAAGCTATTGCTATAAACACTACTTCAACCATTCATTATCCATCAACCAATCAGTCAATCGATCCGGCCAGGAATGAAGTGTACGCAATGTACTTCGTAATCCCATATTAAAGGCGTG
>JBDTUE010000071.1:0-18063 GCA_040007895.1 Saprospiraceae bacterium
GCCAAATAATGTGGAAGCATGGCTCTCCAGGTAGGCCAATCATGTGGCATATCATATCCCCACACGTCAAGTTCATGAGGAATCTGCTTAGCATGTAATAAATTAGAAAATCTTCGGGATGCTTCCGGTGTTTCGAAATTGCCTGAGCCGGTAAGGATATGTATATGATGACTAGATCTTAAAATAGGCAGATAATGATTGTCATTTAAATTAGCCAGGTAAGCCATGGGTGAATTAAAATACACTTGCTCATCGTAGTGACCATCTGTATAGGTTTGAAGGTCATAATCACCACTCATGGCGATCAATCCTTGTATCAGATCTGGTCTTTTGAAATATAAATTAGCTGAATGCAAAGCTCCCAGGGAGGCTCCGGCAATTACTATGGGTGTATTCTGTGAAGTATGTGTTCTGATGTAAGGCAATACTTCATTATAAACATACTGATTGAATTGATTGTGCCGTATACCTTTATGGGGAGGATGCATATTTTTGTTCATCCAGCTTTCAGAATTGATGGAGTTTATAGAAAAGACTTTGCACTTACCACTGTTTATCATTGGAGCAATAGCGTCAATTAGCTGAAATCGTTCATATTCCAGGTAGTCGGCCGCAGCAGTTGGTAATAATAGTAGCCCGAATCCGTAATGACCATAGCGGACAATCTCCATATGTTTGCTTAATGAAGGACTATGCCAGCCGTCAATTATTCGTTCCATTGTGATATTATTTAATTATTGGTTAAAAATACATTAACTGACTCTTGGAAAGAAATAATTTTTCTCGGATTAAATAATCATATTTCATTTGCCTGAAACGAAAAAAATTGACTGTAGAAATACCGTTGCATCACAAAAATTTGTCTGATTACGGTATCTTGTCTATTCAATGGAATACACTATCCGTCATCTGAAAGTAACTGTTCCTGATCAGATTACTGGCAGTGCAACCATCCTAAAAGATATCACCGTTGAAATTAAAGACAATGAAATTATAGGATTGCTGGGTCCCAGTGGAGCCGGTAAGACTCAACTGTCATTCGCCTTTGCCAAGTTAAATACATACTATGGAGGCTCCATACAGAGCAAAGAACAAACTTATAAGACATCAAATAGAGATTACGACCTTAATGATGAAGATGAATTAGAAAAATTTCGAAGCAAGGAAATAGGTTATATTTTCCAGGAAGCTTTTTCTTATTTCAACCCTGTTCAGAAAATTAAATCACAATTGGATGTGGTTGATAAAGTCAAGTTGACTGAGTTAAAGAATTTGTTCGAAGAAACCGGGCTTGAAGATCAGGAACGGATAATGAACAGCTACCCCCATCAATTATCAGGCGGACAATTGCAACGGTTAATGATCATTCAGTGTTTAATTCGTGATCCTCAGCTGATCATTGCGGACGAAATAGACTCTGCCCTGGATGAAACAAATGCATTGCTGGTCATGGACCTTATACTTAAACTTAAATCTACCCGCAATTTTGCTTTATTATGGATCAGCCACGATCAGATAAAGGCAAAACGATTGTGTAGCAGAATATGGTATTTGGAAAATGGAAACCTCAAGTATGATGGGCCGGCAGATCGTTTCGACCCGGTACAATTTGATTATCCGTCTATTAAATCACATCATTCCGGACTAGAATTGATCCGTCTCGAACGTATTAGAAAATCCTTTACTGCATTTGGTGTCATTAAAAATATTCTGTTGGATGAATCCATTACAATTCATCAGGGAGAAATCATTGGTATAATAGGACCATCCGGAGGAGGTAAATCTACTCTGGCTAAAATCATCGCCGGGTTTATACATCCCGATTCAGGTAATATATTTATTGATGGGAAAATTATTTCTCCGGAAAGAATCCCTAATAAAAGAATCATCTATTTATTTCAGGATGTATACAGTTCATTGAACCCACAACTATCTGTCGAGGATATTTTATCAGAAGCTCTGGATGCCGGAGGCAACAAATATAGTCTCGCTGTTTTATTAAAAATGGGTGAATTGGATGATAACGTGATGAACAATAAACCATCGGAATTATCCGGAGGAATGCGTCAACGAGTAGCTGTACTCCGTGCGATTGCCATTAGACCTGGTTTGTTGATTTTGGATGAGTCATTAAATGCTTTAGATCATGAATTGCAAATAAGGATTTTAAAAATGCTACTTGACCAGATTGTTGAAACAAAAATGAGTCTATTAATCATTTCTCATCAAGAGGATTTGGTTAGAGCTGTATCTGACAAAATATATAAAATTCAATCCGGTAAAATGAGTTTACAAAAATTTAATGTAGGAAGTAATAAAAGCATCTAAAAAAGTCTATATTTGCGTCCATGAAAATGCGTTCTCCCAAGTCTGCGTTCATTTTAGTTTTGATTTTTAATGTAATCGTATTTACGTACATTAACTTTTGTCCCTCTGTAGGTCATAATGTTCTTTCAGATCCGAATTACCTGGTCAATGTATCTCAGGAAATATTAAAATTGCCAGAAATGGAAATTATCGTTAAAGCATGTAAAATGGTAATTTCTTTTATTTTCCCTTAGATATTTCCTCTACTTCTTAAGTTTTTTTTCCAAAAGTTTATAAACGGTTTCCATTGGTAATCCCATAATATTACTATAAGATCCATTAATACCGGCGACTTTGCAAAGTCCTATCCAGTCCTGTATTCCATAAGCTCCGGCTTTATCATAAGGAAGATACGTATCAATATAATACTCTATTTCTTCAAGATGCATCTTTTCAAAAGTGACTTCAGTTCGAATAGATTCAAGTTCGATGCCAATGGTATCCATTAGACATATTCCCGTGATCACCTGATGTGTATTACCAGCCAGTTGTTCGATAATTTTAATGGCATCCGCTCTGTCAATCGGTTTAGTAAAAATTTTACCATTTAAAAAAACAAGGCTGTCCGCAGCCAATACCAGTGCTTCAGGATCAGAAATATCTTTAAAAACTTTTTCGGCTTTTTCCCTTGCAAGATATACAGGTAGTTCATGAATCGGCAAGTCGGTAGGGAAAGAATCCTCATCAATATTGGCTGCTCGAATAGTAAATTCAAAACCAGCCTGAGTCAATAATTCTTTTCTCCTGGGTGATTGCGAGGCAAGGATCAATTTTTTTGACGTCATCCAATCCATACTAAATGATTTTTAAAGCAATGGGCAGACAGATCATTCCCAATACCATTACGAATTTTAGATACCTTGATCGTTGTGTATAACTTGACTGATTTACTTTGAATACTTGCAATACCAATAAACTAAATATCGCTGTACCAACAGAAAATAATAAACAAAGAGAGATAAAGGATTTAGTGTTTACAAATTGAAAAGAAAAAATAATAACCATCAGGCAGATCCCCATCATCGACGTAACAAAGACATCCGTGTTTCTTGATCCCCAAATGATAGGAAGTGTGGAAGCATGGCCTGCACGGTCACCGGATTCATCTTCCTGGTCTTTGATTATTTCACGGATTAAAGTCAACAAAGCTGCCACCGTAAAACAGATAATAAATCTTATCCGGATGGATGAATAAAATTCGAAATTAATATGTTGCAATTGTTTTTCGTCAAACCACAACGGTAGCAATAAAACTGCACCGCACAATACGGCAATAACGATATTCCCTATCAACCCTTTTTTCTTTAAGGAAGATGAATAGAAATAAAGAAGTCCAGCTGCAACAGGTAAAAGGAATAGATATTTTGATTGATCATATACTATAGCGATATACAAAGAGATTATTGCAGCTGCGCTATTCAATATCCAATAAAAAATTTTGGCTGACTGCATTGAAATATGATTTATTAAAATCTGAGATTTTTCCTTGTTGATTGCATCAATATCAAGATCAAAAATATCATTAATCACGTATCCAGCTCCCATGACCAACGAGAAGGCCAGGCCAAGGAGCAGAATGCCAAAATGATCCATCCTGCCGGTGGTTTGATGAGCATCTAATGACAAATAAATTAAATAATACCAATGAACCCAAAGTGCCAAAACAGTCATGACCAGATTAGGCCACCGGATGAGCTTAAGGTAATACCGCATATTCTATGAAGCTACCAATGATTTTGAACTTTCAAAACCAGTTCAATAAGATCACGGACACAGGCATCACCTCCATTCTTCGGTGAAAAATAATTGGCTATTGATTTAATTTCAGGGACTGCATCTTTTGGACAAGCCTTAAGTATGGCATAGGACATACAGCCAGCATCGAGGATGTCATCTCCCATATATGCCAGTTGATCTCCTGAAATATTATTCGTTTGCATCCATTCATTCAAAACAGGTTCTTTGTCGTTCCTATTCATGAAAATATCCTGTATTCCGAGATGCCGGAGTCTTTGTTCTACACCTTCAGAAATGCCGCCTGAGATCACAGCAATTTTATATCCTTGTTCCAGTGCTTTTCGAATAGCGTACCCATCACGTATATGAAAAGTCCTAAGGTACTTTCCTTCATCTGTTAGTAAGAGCGCACCACTGGTCATTACTCCATCTACATCAAATACAAATGCTTTAATAGATCGGGCAATGGTATAAATATGCATGTACTATGGATTATTTATTGTTGTCTCGCCATTCATAAACCCATTTAGCCTGGATCTGTTCGAGATGTGCTTCGGTGCATTCTTCTTTAGTGCCGGCAAAATAGGGGAGCTCCAGTACCCAACCCATTAATTCGGTAAAGCGGATTCTATAGATCTTACTTTCATCAAATGCTTCACCGAAACGATCGTATAGTTTCATAGCTACATCTTCATGGTCTTTCCAATAGATGGGTAAGTCTTCTAAGTTTTTTGCTGACATGGTTTGATTGAAAACGTAAAATTAAAAATATTAATGTTCGTGACCTATAATCCCGGATTGATCGGGGATGGTCACTTCGACGTCTGCATCCTCATCAAGGAAAATACATTGACAGGCGAGTCTTGATTCTAATTTTGGGTTGCGGGCACGGTCTACAAAATCTTCTTCTTTCTCCGAAATTTCCTCCAGAAAATCAGCTCCTTTATCTACATAGATGTGACAGGTACTGCAGGCACATACTCCACCACAGTTATGATTTAAATGGATATCGTGATCCTCTGTGAGTTCCAGAATACTAAATCCTTTGGCCTTAGTTACTATTTTCTTTGGAGATAAAGAAGGATTTTCAAAACGAAATAAAATGGTCGACATTAGAGTGCAAAATTAACCTGAATTAATCAATTGATACCATTAACCCTGAATGACCTTAAATAGTTGTGGATATTAATATTTATTTTTTTTGGAGAATTAAATAAAAAACTATGAAATTGATCCTTAAATATCCATGGAAGAAACTATCGCCCCACTGCCTACGTCCAAATACAGGTTTAAAGAGATTAAAGTATATAGCTCTACGGAATGGTTAGCGGAACAGAAATATAAGTATCGCCAGGTCTTTGATCGTTATGAAACCACCTTTGTGTATGTAGAGCTAAGTTTTTATAATAAACTTTTTGATATTGATAGTTGGGAAGCATCGGTTACATTGAAATGTTTTTCATTGAACAATAACCGGCAGGAACTCTGTCATCTGGAATTTAAGAAACAGATTAGTAAGTATGACCCATTGATTCAACTTCAGGAAGGATGGGGTAATAAAAAAGAAGGTGCGTTTTGGAAAAAGGGAACCTATTTCTGGGAAGCCTGGATTGATAATGAAAAAGTAGGAAGTAAATATTTTTATATAGAAGATGCCGGCGAACCCATGTCCAGGATTCAGAATCCTTATTTCGATATCACATCATTAAAATTTTATGAAGGAAATGAGGACGATATTAGTCTCGATGACAGAATATATTTACGATGTTTCTCTGCTGCAGAAACCCGTTTGGTTCATTTGGAATTGACGGTTAAAAACAGAAATCGGTCTCATCAATGGCAATGTGAACTTTCATTCAGATATTATAATGAAACCCACGAACTCAAAGCACAGGTCATCAAACTACGAAGCATTCGCAAGGATGAAAATCTGATTCAATTTTCTGCTTCTTGTGGTTTGCCGAGTAAAGGTCATTGGAAAAGAGGCAAATTGAATGTCGAAATTATATACCTCGATCATCTGATAGCCTCCACCTATATTGAATTCAGAGATATGGCTGAAGCTGGAACCACTGCCGTATTCCTGCCTAATCAACCTGTCCCGGCTTTTCTGAATTCTGAAATAGATGAGGAAAAGAGTCTTGATGATTTGATGAGTCAGATGGATGGTCTCGTCGGCCTTGTCCATATTAAAAAACAAGTACACGATCATGCCCAATATCTTCAGTTTGTCCAATTAAGACGTCAACACGGGTTTAAAGAATTGGATGAGATCAATATTCATTCAGTATTTATCGGTAACCCGGGGACAGGCAAAACAACGGTAGCCCAAATGATGGGAGGGCTCTATCATAAAATGGGGTTGCTTTCGAAAGGTCACGTACATGCTGTCGATCGTGTAGATCTGGTAGGAGAGTATATCGGTCAAACAGCTCCTAAAGTCAGAGATAATATTGAAAAAGCAAGAGGTGGGGTTTTATTTATTGATGAAGCTTATGCTCTTGCCAGGTCTAATGATGATAGCAAGGATTTTGGAAGGGAAGTCATCGAGATTCTGGTTAAAGAGATGAGTAATGGCCCAGGGGATATGGCGGTGATCGTAGCAGGCTATCCAAAAGAAATGAAATATTTTCTGGATTCCAATCCCGGTTTAAAATCAAGATTCAAATTGTATTATGAATTTTCTGATTATACTCCGGAAGAGTTATACCTCATTTCGAAGACCGCCTGTTTGCAAAAGGAAGTAAGACTAACTCCGGAGGCAGAGTCCAAAATTCAAACACTGATTCTCGAAGCATACAGGAACCGGGATCGTGCATTTGGAAATGCGCGTTATGTTTTTGATCTCATAGAGAAAGCTAAAATTAATCTTGGGTTAAGAATAATGAAAAATCATCTCATCTCGCCTGATCTGCTCGATGATAATGATTTGGCACTATTGCGTCTAGAGGACGTAGAGCACATTGCAGATCTCGCCAAAAACAGGGTTACTCATATTCCGTTGGACGATAAACTATTAAAAACTTCCCTCGATGAACTGGATGGTCTTATCGGAATGGACAATATAAAATTACAGATTCATGAATTGGTAGACATCGTACAATACTATCATCTCACAGGTAAAGATGTATTGCAGCACTTTTATATGCATACTCTTCTTATCGGAAATCCCGGAACCGGTAAGACCACCGTTGCCCGCATCCTTTGTAAAATTTATAAGGCATTGGGTATTCTTGAACGGGGACATATGGTGGAAACGGATCGTCAGGGAATGGTAGCCGGATTCGTAGGTCAGTCTGCTATAAAGACAGCCGAAAAAGTTGATGAAGCTATGGGTGGAGTTCTGTTTATCGACGAAGCATATTCCTTGTTATCTTCCAAATCTGCTGGTATAGATTATGGACATGAAGTAATTCAAACATTGCTGAAGAGAATGGAGGATCAGCGGGGAAAATTTTTCGTCTTTGCTGCAGGATATCCTTCAAATATGGATGATTTTACTAAGGCCAATCCAGGACTGAATTCAAGGTTTGATAAAACACTGAGGTTTGAAGATTATTCACCGGAAGAATTGCTGGAGATTGCGGATAAAATGATTAAAGACCGGGGTTTATTAACTTCACCGGAAGCAAAAGCTCATCTTTCACAATATTTTAATTTTTTATTCCAATACAGGGATCGTTTTTTTGGAAATGCCCGTACGGTAAGGTCGGTCATATTAGAGGTTTTTGGCCATCATACGTTGAGAATTGCTAAAAATGGTATCAGGGATGAAACATTGATTAAAACGATCGAATTGGAAGATGTAAATTTCTTTACACTGAACCCTGATGCCTTACAGATTTATCGTAAATCAATAGGGTATATAAGGAATTAATTTGAGCAGAGCCTGGGTGACTAAATAATCTATCTAGACGTAAGGAAAAAGAAACTAAAAAAGTCAATGTTTTAGCGGCCTCTTTTTAATCATACCTCCCTTGGTGTCTTTGATCGAACTCATTACTACAAACGCATTTGGATCTATTTTTTCAATTTCCGTATTTAGTTTATTTAATTCCAGGCGGGTAACTACTGTATATACTATTTCAATGTCCCTGGCTTCTCCGGTCTTACCAAATCCACGTTTTCCGTGATATACAGTGACGCCTCTTCCCAGGCTTTCTATAATCATATGCCTGATTTTCTCATTGTATGAAGAAATTATGGTTACTCCCATATACTCTTCAATACCTTCAATAATAAAGTCAAGCGTTTTTGAAGCCGATAAATAGGTCACCATGGAATAGAGTGCTATTTCAACGGATAAGAAATAAGCAGCAGCAGAAAAAATAAAGATATTGATCAGGATAATAATATCGCCGATGGTCGTACCCAATTTGCGACTTAAAAATATGGCAAGTACTTCTGTCCCGTCTATTACAGCACCCCCACGTACTGAGAGTCCAATACCTGCTCCAAGAAAAATACCTCCAAATAAGGCAACCAGTAAATTGTCCTGGGTTACATCCGGAAAATGAACGGTAGCAACTACTAATGCAAGACCAGAGATAGCCAAAGCGGTCTTTAAAGCAAAAGACTTACCAATAACAGAATAACCAAGAGCAATAAAAGGGATATTTACCAGTATTAAAAGTATATAAAGAGGAATATCTGTCAAAGCAGATATTAAAAGTGATATTCCTGTAGCTCCACCATCAATGAAATGATTCGTCAACAAAAATCCTTTAAAACCAAAGGCAGCTGAAAAAATCCCAAGCGTTATTAAAATGATATCCTTAGCAAGCCTGATCGTATCTACTTTTAAGAGCTTTAAAGCTTTTTTAAGCTCTAAATCGGAATATTTGACTTCTTTAGCTCCTCGTTTTTTCTTTTTTCGAAGTATGGTATTAATTGCTATTCGTTCCCAAATGGTATTCATCCGTTATAATTAAAAATAGATACAATTAAAGTTCGGGACTTTATTCGATCATTGGTTTTGATTAAAGCACAAAAATCTATACTAACAGGGCAAGCATAGAGCTATCCTGGAAGTAAAAAATTCAAAGGATCACTTCGCTTTACAGGTTTTCAAAATATCATTCAGAAAAATGATATAAGCCTGGTCATTTGCTTTTTTTGCTAATACCAATCCTTCTTTCGCATCCTTTGATGCCATTTCACATTGACCCAATTTAGCTGCAATTTTTCCCCGGAGATTATATGTCCAGTATTGTTTGTCTTCAGCTACTACTTTATCAGCCCATATCAAAGCCTGAGCGAGATCTAAGTTTTTATCATAATAATATTCAGCTGCACTGAAATAGGTATCCGATTTAACCACCGGGGCAGACGTTTTTTCTTTTATTTCTGCAAGGATGTCCTTATGCGGGTTGTGTGTAATCTTAAATTTAACCAATGTGTTTTCCCATTTTATAAAAACAGATGCTGAGGTTTCTGTCATATCCATAAATCCCATCGTGAAGTATTCTTCTTTAGTAACCAATTTATTAGAAGGAACGGAGAATCTTAATTTATCTTCAGATTCTTTATAATCAAATATTCCAAATTGATTGGCATTGGAGGACAAAACGATTGTCCAGGTACTGACATTTGGAATTGTCGCAATCCCGTATGAACCAGCCGGAAGTGGATGGCCCTCGATGAGGATATCTTTGGAGATCGTGATACTTGGTAGTTTATTAGCCCCGGTACGCCATAGTTTACCAAAAGGAACCAGGCTGGATCCCATGATTTTGCGGCCTCTCAATGCTGGTCGGCTGTATTGAATATTGATATCCGCAAGACCTACCTGCTGACTTACTGAAGCCGAAGGGCTCAAGGCAGGAACGTTGATTTGTGAAAAGATAAATCCTGGAAGGAGTAAACAAAGAGTGAGTAGTATATTTTTCATTGAATATTTTTTATGTAAAAATATGAAAATAACGGTAGGTGATTTTGAGCAAACAAAATTATTCGAAAATGGGGCTTGAGGAGCTACCGCGTAAGCTTCCAAAAAGGCCACAATGTTTTTTATAGGATTTTATGCAGAAGAGTAGATTCCGTTACTCAATATGGTAAACCTCAGGTATTAAAAGGGAACCTAAATGCAATAGTCATAAAAAAGTCATTCCTCTTTTCTTTGAGATTTGAGAGAGGATTCTTACGTCATTGTAACTATTTAAATTATCGTGCGAAAGAAAATAATCCTGCATTTTTATTTTTTTTCCCCAAAATCAGATCGCGAATTATTTCTGCAGCAATGACGCTAAAGGTAATACCGTTTCCTCCAAATCCTAAGGCGTAGTATGTATGAGGAGTTTTATGGTAAGTTCCAATGTAGGGGAGTGCATCTTTCGTAGTCCCGAAAGTACCTGTCCAGGTAAATTCCGTTTTAAAATCAAGAGCAGGAAACAATTTTAAAAAATCTTTTTTTAATAAACTGGATTTATGAGATATCAATTTATCTCGCTTTTTTGGATTATAAAATTGTTCATCTCTACCACCTACCATGATCCGGTTATCATCCGTAATCCGGAGGTATAAATATGGATCTGCTGTATTCCACAAAAGAACGTTGTCTTTCCATATTGGATTATGATCTTCAATATGCTCAGAAGCTAAAGCATAGGTTGAATGAAGTGACACGATTTGTTTATTAATAAATTCGGTGATTTCATACCCCGAAGCATTCACTATTTTTTTTGCAGAAATGCAGCAGCCATTTTCCGCAATTAACTGAACACTCCGTGAATGATATTTTATTTTTTGTATTGAAGTACGATCAAAAACAGTTAGACCTTTACGACTACTTTCTTTAAGCAATGCATGGGTGAGCATATACGCATCGGTGGAAGCAGCTTGTGCTGACAATATCCCTGAAGGTGCAGAAAAACCATAATTATTTATAATTTCTGATTGATTCAAGTGGATTACATCGAACCCGGCCTTTTTACGTAAGATGGATTCATCAAGCAATAATTTATTATCCTTAGTATGAGCTGCAAAAAACAAACTAGGCCTTTTTGTAAAGTGTTTAAATTTTATTTTTTTGGAAATATGTTCAAGGGTATCAATCGAATGGCCGCATAACTGGTATACCCGTGAAGCTGAGGACCAGCCGATAAGATCAGTAAGCGTCTTTAAGGGTTTATCTAGTTCATACTGTAATAAAGATGTACTGGCACAGGTACTTCCCAACCCGATCGTACGAGCATCCACCAGGGTACAATGTAGACCTGCGTTGACCAGATAATAGGAGGTCAATGCCCCGGAAATGCCACCGCCAATGATCACTATATCCGTTTTAATATCATGATTTAGTTTTGGATAATTTTCCGGCAGACCGTTTTTAATCAGCCAATAAGGATAACCGGTAGTTAGATTCATAGCAAGATGATTGATTTTTTCATTAGGTTTTTTCAAGAATTTTCACCACCATTTTTTCTTCTGATGTTAAGCCGGCCATATCATCGTTTATCCCTATGTGATCTAAATCTTTAAAATATTTTTCCAATATTTTATTTTCATAAAGGGATATAATAGCCGGATGAACATAATATTTTTTACAAACATTTGAAGTATTGCCTAAGTGATTTGCCACCAATGCCAGAGCGGCATTAATTTTTTTCTTGCCTTCCGTATCCGTTTCAAAACCACCGAGGGATTTGAATGCTAAAAAAGCGTGTATAGTGCCGGACCAGGTTCTGAAATCTTTAGCTGTAAAATCACATCCGCTGACTTTTTTGATATAAGAATTTACCATTCCACTGTCAATAGACTTTTTAACACCTTCTGTGGAATAATATTGGAATAGTTCTTTACCAGGAATATCCCGGCACGCCTTTACAATCCGAGCTAATTTTTTATTTTTAATACTGATCTCATGTTGAATTCCTTTTTTTCCTTTAAATGAAAATTTCATTTCATTTCCTTCAATTGATACATGCTTATCCTTTAAAGTAGTAAGTCCGATAGACCCGTACAATCGTTCATATTCATTGTTTCCTACTCTGATATTTGTTCGTTCCATCAGGCTCACTGCCAAGGCCAGTACTTTTTCGACTGGCAGCCCTGGTAATTCAATATCTTTTTCGACTTGCAACCGGATGGCAGGAATCGCCGCAGAGAATTGAAGTAACCGGTAAAATTTGGTATGATTTCGTAATGCATTCCAGAGGTCATGGTATTTATATTGTTTCCTTTTTTTAGAGTCTATGCCTGTTGCCTGCAAATGGCCGTTTTCTAAAGCACAGATCCAAACATCTTCCCAGGCAGGAGGAATGACTAATTGTTTAATCCTTTTCAACGTCGAGGAATCTTTTACTTTTTTATTATTTGCTCCCAGATAATAAAATTCAGTACCCTGTTTTATTCTTTTTACTCCCAGATCAGCCTGGTTTACATATACGAGGTTTACGGCTTTAGCACTTTTTTCGGGACTACCTAATATACTTCTGATTTTTCCTTTTGGAAGTTTGATAATTTCAGATTCAACCGCTGTCATAATCTATTTTTTCCTTTTATGGAATTAACAAGTCAATCATGAACACGGGAATTATATTGTTTATATAAATTCGATGAAATAAAGAAATAAGGAGCAATTACAATCAGTTTTAAAGGATCTTATTCGCAATCTGGGTCATAGGCTTATAAGTGTTTCATTTTAGTATAGGTTTTTTTTACTATTTCAAAAAACACCATGTCCCAATTTATATTTCACCTAAGCTGGATTATAAAATCATGTTATTTTTTAGCAATGAATTCCTCGCCGGTAAATTCATGGGTCTTTTTTGAAGTATTTATTTCCCCTTTTTTACCTGGTTGATCATTTTTACTATCCGGTTGAGCATGAATCTTGTCTTTCTGATACGATTTACTTTTTGTGAAGTCGGATGGTACAGGTTTTTTCTTATTGAAATCTTCATTCGTTTTTTGGTTGAGCATACTTCCTGCATCCTGATTATCCAAAGGTTTATTCTTTTTCATATGTATTGAATTTAAATTTAATAGAAGAGAAAAACTCTACAAATTTGGTTGGATAACCTTATGCTTGCGTTATATCAATTTTTATAAAAATTACATTATTCGCATTTTTATAAACATACCAGACAAAAAGGGATTAAACAATTTTAATACATTACGAGGAAATGATAGATCGTCTCAACGTATGGATCAGAAATTCCCGTTAACAATGCTTTCTTTACCATTTGGGTTTAATAAAGAACAAAGCTGTTCCATCAGGATCATTAAAATGTAGAAAGTGACCTCCTTCTTCATGGCGCTCTATAGTCGTAATGGATAGTTTATTTAATAGAACTTTGGTTTCTTCAAAATCATCAGAACTAAAACCGATCGATACATTACCCGCCCTTCACTTTGATTCTTTTCTGTTGAAGGATGTAAACCAATAGGCAGACCAGGTGTGCAAAGTTGTGCATAATGATTGCCCCAGCGGTTTTTTTCTATGAAACCAATAGATTGATAAAATGAAATGGAACCATCCATATCCTTACATGTATGGTTAGATTGGAATCTTTAATAGCCATTTCGAATAAATTTAAGGTATTTCCAAAGGTATATAGTTCGCAGTTTTAACTCACTTTAGGTATATGTGGAAGTACAACTATCCGGTCACCAGGTAATTTATATAATTATGGGGAAGGTCATGCCATTATCTCATAATTCCCAGTCGCCAGGGCTTCAAAAAGAAATGAATGATTTTATAATTATGATGCTGAAGTATATTTGGGTTTTTAATTAGAATCCCTATGCGCAGAAGATCTATACTTATCTGCCACCTCGTATCTTTTGATAATTTTTTCCATTCACTGTACATATCTTCATTCCATCGTATGTCGTCGATGATGATGGTGGAAACTCCTGGTGCAAGTTTAGAATATACCTGGTCGATATATTGTGATAGAGCTATACTTTGATGATTGCCATCAATAAAAATCAGGTCAGGAGCATGGCTTGTTAATATAGCAGGAAGGGCGGATTCGAATACCTCGGGGATTAATTTAATATTGGCCATCGCGAGGTGATCAAATGTTAAGTGAGCGATCCTTGCGATAGCTGGATCTCCTTCGATTGTAATTAAACTTGCCTGATCTGCCCCGGAAGATAAATAGGATCCTGAAATTCCTGCCGCAGTCCCCAATTCAATCATGCAGGATGGGTTCAGGAATTTTACCAGGCGGGACAAAATCCTTCCATAATAGGGCGAGATGGCACTTGATCTGATCCAGGAGGAAACTTTGACTTTTTTAGTATTAAGTTTTGCATGTATGGAGCCCTGGCCAGGATCTTCCCGCTCCAGGGTGGTCTGGTCCTTCTTAAGCTCAGACCTTCTTTTCTCTATGTCGATTCGCCTGGATGAATCTTTTGACTTATCATATAAAGAACGAGTTAAATTAAATACAAAAGGGGCGTCCAGATCATGAATCGTTTTGGCATTGATAAAATACTCCAATCCGCTCCTCCATAGAAATTTAAGTCTGTCTCTATTCATTATATTTTCATTTATACTTTTTTAACCCTCATCACAGTTAATAATGAATCCAATTTTAACACATAAAAGTATAAACCAGCTACAGAATGTTTAGAAAATTCGTCTTAACGGGTACATTTATTTGTATCAACGTACTCATAATTTCCCAATCTTATTTCACTACAGGAGGTATTCGTCTCGGACAAGATTATGGACTTTCCCTAAAACAAAGAATTGCTAAAAAAGGCACGGTAGAAGCCATATTATTCTCAGATTCCAATGGAAAGAATAATCTTGGAATTGCATTGATTGCTGATCAGCATAAGTCGATCATTACCCGGAACTTCAATTTGTTTTATGGATCAGGACTGACCTGGCAATGGGAATACGTCAACCAGGAGACACTTGAAAAAAAGAAAAGTTTTGGAATCCCTTTGCAGGCGGGTATAGAGTTCACTGCCGGACGGATAAATTTAAGCTGGGATTTTACTCCTATTTTATATATTAGCACAAAATCTCATACGTTTGACAATTTAAAAGGTCTTTCCGTGAGATATGTTTTTTTAAATAAAAAGGAAGGGAAGCGGTTGATCAAAAAAATTACTGCGCCTTTCCGCAAACATAAAAAATAGCACATGAAGTTAACCCCATGGTTGATCCTCTTTATTCCCTTTACAGTTTATAGCCAGTTAAAATTTAAATCTGCCGCATCCTTATTATCTCCTGTTGAATATTTTAGCGGCTCGGTGGTCGGCATTAGTGATATGGATGGAGATGGTCATGATGACATTATCCGTTTGCAATCTGCACGTAACTTATCTATCGAATACCAAACGGCTCCTGGAATGCCATTTAAACACAGGTCTTTGGGTCAGATTGCTCCTTATGAATTCTGGAATATATCCATAGCTGATATCAACCAGGACGGCTTCAATGATATGGTTTTTACTGCAAATGAAAACCTTGGTTATATCTATTATAGCCAAAAAACAGGTGATTCGATTAACTACCAAACCCAGGTACTCAATGGGTCTAATGGTGCTTATGCACAGGGGGCTAACCTGGCTGATATCAATAATGATGGCTGGCTTGACTATTTCTTGTGCAGCGACCTGGGTGAAAATAAAATCTGGGCCAATGACGGTAAGGGAAAGATTGATGGTAATCCAGTACCGTGGATAGATTTCAAATCAATCCCTCCATCTGATAACTCCGGTAATTATGGAAGTATCTGGTCAGACCTTGATAATGATGGTGATCTCGATCTCTACGTTGCAAAGTGCAAGTCTGGAGTGACGGATCCTAAAGACCCAAGAAGGGTTAATACATTTTTTAAAAATACCAATGGCAGTTTTACGGAATCAGCAGCTTCCTCAGGTCTGGCAATAGGGGATCAATCCTGGACGGCAGTTCCCGGCGACATTGATAATGATGGCGATCTTGATCTTTATATAATCAATCATTTTACTTCGAGTAACCTGATGATTAATGATGGGAAAGGAAATTTTAATGATGCATTCACTCAGAGCGGAATCAACTATTCAGCCTTCGGTATTCAGGCAGCCTGGGCGGATTTGGATAATGATGGCTGGTTGGATCTTATTCTCTCGGGTAGTGCTCATCAAATCTATCGGAATAAAGGTCAGAACAAATTTGAACTATTTAATACTTCAGATTTAGGAATTGCTCCCATAGAATCTTTTTCGATTGGTGATCTCAACCAGGATGGCAAAATCGACATCTATGCTTCCTATTCACAAGTGGTTAATGCCGCATCGCACAGACCCGATGTCTTATGGTTAAATGATATTAATACTAACAATCACTATCTCAATGTCAGGCTCACCGGAAATCAATCAAATAAAAGTGCTGTCGGGGCAAAAATCATCCTCGTGAATAATGGAATGAGACAAACCCGTGAAATCTATGCCGGTTTAAGTTATGGTATTAGTTCGAGCCTGACGCTGCATTTTGGAATTGGTACGGCGAATAAAATAGATAGTTTAATCATCTTATGGCCCAATGGAACAAAAGAAACTATTGAATCACCAACTATTGACAGGACTTTAATAGTCAAACAAAATACCTGTTTTAGTTTTGATCCAATAATCACTCCGACACCTGATAAAAATTTATTGTGCAATTCAATGGATAGTATATCACTGACAGCACCCGTTACAGGTAATTATCATTGGTCTGATGGAAGGACGTCAAGATCTATTGTAATTAAATCTCCGGGGACTTATGGTGTAAGTATAGTTACTGCCATGGGTTGTGAAATTCATTCCAACTATCTTGCCATCGATGTGGATCATGATATCCGATACCACGTACAGCAAAGTGATTCTGTAGTTTGTGAAGGGAGTGAAGTCACCTTAAATCTTCCACTTACTGAAAAAATTACATGGAATACAGGAGATACAGGGCAAATTATTAAAGTAAAAACTACAGGAAAATATTTTGCATCCATCCAAAATAGCTGCAGTGTCTTACGTTCAGACACTTTATTTGTGCGAGTGATTACGTTGCCCCCGGTAATCGTAAAAAATGACACGATACTTCCATTAGCGAAAGCAAATCTTATGGCTCAGGGAATTTCCATTCAATGGTTTTCTGAACTCGTTGGTGGAATGGCATTGGCGTCAGGCAACAATTATATCACACCATCCTTGTCCCAAACTACAACCTATTATGCACAATCAATCCTAACTACGATCGGGACCTTGTTTTCTGCAGGAATCAAGGATTTTGTAAGCCCTTCTAAATTTCATGCTAATACATTTAGTGGTAAATTATTTTTTGATGCCGCTCAAAATTGTATCCTTAAATCAGTTAAAGTTTATGCCGATACTTCCGCTGTAAGAGAGATTGATTTACTGGATGCAGCAGGGAAAATTGTTTATAGTAAAGTGATAAAAATTGAAGTTGGAGAAAATACTATTCCTCTGGACTTTAATATTTCTCCTGGTCTGAGTCTTTCATTAACTACGAATGATGAAGCATCCATAAACGTCTTCGCAACTAAATCTCCAAGATTATATAGAACGGAAGGGATTATCCCTTACCCAATAAAATCAGGTCCGATTACAATCTATGGAACCAATGCCGGTCTTGGAAATTATTATTATTTCTATGATTGGAAATTAGCTTTTCCAGATTTAGTTTGTCAATCACCCAGGACACCTGTTCAGGGAGTCATCAAAACTGTGGCGATTAAAAATGAATTACTGGGAAAGGTCTTTGTTTACCCTAATCCGCTGCGGCAAAATCTCTTTATAGATGTCAGCGGCCTTTCGTTTAATTCTTTGACTAAACTGCAATTATTGAATTCTATTGGTCAAATCAAAATATCCCGACTTCTAGAGATTAAATCGAACGTGATTGAAATGGACCTCAAAGAGCCACCTGGTGTTTATTTTTTGAAACTAGAAAATAGTGGTAAAACCGGGGTGATAAAATTAGTAGTCCAATAAAAAAAGCCCCTATAAAAT
>JBDTUE010000072.1:0-17896 GCA_040007895.1 Saprospiraceae bacterium
GCTGCCTGCCTGCCGGACAGGCTGGCTCGACCAGTATTTTGGCACAGTCCTGTCCCAGATCCTGAATATCCGGTAAATTGAATTCTGGTTCAGAGTTTTTAATGCTATTTAACCCACTTAAAACAGCGAAGAACCAAAAAACCTTATACATGGAGAAGGAATAAAATATAATGGCTCCATCGCCAGATAGGAGCAAATACCAAAATCAAATTCATTCTGATTTACGTATGAGCCAAAGACTCACAAAATTCAAATTCAAAAGCAAATTCAAACTTTCTTTGCGTCTCTGCGCCTTTGCGAGAGACTCCTAAATCCATTGAAATCAAATTAATTAATTAATTTTCTTTGCGTCCATAGCGCCCTTTGCGGGAAACAAAAACCAGGTTCTTACTTCAGATTGATTCAAATCAACCCTATGAAATTCTTTGCGCCCTTGCGTCTTTGCGTGCCAAATACTTACCCTAAAATTCAAATTCAAACTCAAAATCTTTCTCTGCGTCCTTTGCGCACTTCGCGGGAAACCCACCCAATAACACCCCATTCACAATAAAATCCTTGCGTGCACCCAAATAACCGTATCTTCGCTCCGTGAATTTTGTTTATTAAGCATTTCTCCAGAGATAGATCATCCTCCACCAACCGAGTTTCATTTTTCCCAGTTGACTGCATTTTAGCCATCATCTCACGTTATTTTTTAATTTTTTATTTATTTGTATTATGAAAATTTATGTTTCAAATCTTGGTTTCAGTGTCACCGATGCTGATCTAAGTACTCTTTTTGCCGAGTATGGCAATGTAGTTTCTGCTAAAGTAATTATGGATCGTGAGACAGGCAGATCACGGGGCTTTGCCTTCGTGGAAATGTCTAGCGACGAAGATGGCAAAAAAGCTATCCAGGGCTTAAACAACAAAGACATCCAGGAAAGAACAATTTCTGTGTCAGTTGCTAAAGACAAGTCTCAACTTGGCGGTGGCGGCGGATTTAGAAGTGGTGGTTCTGGTGGATACGGTGGAGGTGGTGGAAACCGTGGCGGAAGCGGCGGAGGAAGCTCATTCAACAAAAGATATTAATCCTATCGGTCTTGTACCGGTCTATAATAAAATCTTTGAAGCCCTTGAAATTAAAAGTTCAAGGGCTTTTTCATTTAGTAAAAATCCAACTACCCGGCAGCTTGATTATTTTTGCAGATGTCTACTATTCAAATAAGATCTGCAACACTTGAAGACCTTCCTACTTTATTATTATTCGAGCAAGGTGTAATCAAGGCAGAACGACCCTTTGATCCGACCTTGAAAGAAGATCCGATTCATTATTATGATTTGGAGAAATTAATATCCGGACCAGACTCTATTGTACTTGTTGCTGTGGATAATGGACAATTGATTGCATCAGGTTATGCTGATATTCGTCAAGCAAAATTGTTTTATAACTATGAGTTGTTTGCTTACCTGGGTTTTATGTATGTGACACCGGAATATAGAGGAAAACAAATCATTCGATTAATCCTCCAGGGGTTACGTGACTGGTGTAAATCAAAACATATACATGAGCTCCGGCTCGAAGTATATGCAGACAATGTATCAGCGATCAATGCGTATATCAAAGAAGGGTTTTCAAATAACTTAATAGAAATGAGCCTTAGTTTAAATAAATCCTAATATTTTTCATACAGGCAACTCGATTATTCTAATACACGTTTTCGGTTAATAAATAAGATTATGAAAAGACGTTTGAAATTGCATTGGCTGGGATTGATATTAATTGGTTTTGCCTCGTGTTCTAAAGAAAGCACTTCCGGAGACGACAATAACAACGGAAACGGAAATGGTGGTGGAACAGTAGATTGTTCTAGTGTTGCTAAAACTTTTTCTGCTGATGTGAATCCTATCATTCAGGCAACTTGTACTACGGCTTTATGTCATGCTAATGGGAGTATTAATGGACCTGGAACACTCACCACTTACAATAGCATTTTCGCAAGCAGATCAGATATACGGGCGGCAGTAAAATCTGGTGCTATGCCCCAGGGCACTACTTTAGCGGCATCAAAAATCAATACCATTCTATGCTGGATTGATTCAGGAGCCCCTAACAACTAATTCACTGAGCTTTTTTAATCAATAGTTTTAGGACAAAAAAGTTGACTAATGTCAGGTCAATATCTTTATGTTTTATACTTTAGGACTTTAACAAAACTTTATATAGAAATATAGATGCATTTCCTAGTTGATTTTTGATAATTTTGCGCACGCAAAACCAACAGAATCAATATGGATATCCAAGTCCGCCATCTTACTAAACAGTATGGACCACAAAAAGCTATAGACAATATCAGTTTCGATGTGAAGCCGGGTGAGATCCTGGGATTCCTTGGCCCCAATGGAGCCGGTAAGACGACTACCATGAAAATCATTACCCAATATCTCGATATTGAAGAAGGAGATGTCCTTATTGGTGGAAGATCTATTAAGGAGAAAGGGATGAAGGAACAAATAGGCTATCTCCCTGAGAGTAATCCTCTGTATCATGAAATGCCAATCATTGATTTCCTTGAATATGTGGCAGCATTACAGGGATTATCTAGATCAAAGACCAAAGAAAGGGTCAGAGAAATGATTAAAGTCTGTGGACTTGACATAGAAAAACACAAATTGATTTCTGAACTTTCAAAGGGATACAAACAACGGGTGGGATTAGCACAGGCTATGATTCATGACCCTGCCATTTTAATCCTTGACGAACCAACCACCGGCTTAGACCCAAATCAAATTATTGAAATAAGGGATCTGATTAAAAGCCTGGGACGTCAGAAAACCGTATTGTTCAGCACACATATTCTTCCAGAAGTTGAAGCTACCTGCGACAGGATTCTAATCATTAATAAAGGTAAAATAGTAGCGGATGGTACTGCTAATACCCTTAGACAACAGGCCCAGGGACAAGAAATTTATCATGTAAGGATCGAAGATGGCTTGGTCCAGGATATTCTTCAATCTATTCGATCACTTGCCACGGTGGAAAGTGTGAGTGTGCTGGATGCGGGCAAACAACGATTTGAGGTCATCAGCAAACCTAATATTCCATCCAACAGACAGTTATTTAATCTTTGTGTACAACATCACTGGATTATTACTGAAATGGTACCATTTGAAACAAAATTGGAAGATATCTTCAGAGAACTGACTATGAATTGATACAGGTTATTTCATTAAACTTCCCGATCAAATTAAATGTATGAGTAAAATCTTAGTAATAGCCCGCAAAGAGTTTGGTTCCTTTTTTGACTCTTTAGTGGCTTATATCTTATTGGCAACCTTTCTTGGTTTCAGTGGCTTTTTTACCTGGATTCAGGGAAGTGATATTTTTATGAGACATGAGGCAGATCTGGATGTATTTTTCTCTGTAGCGAGATGGACATTATTTTTCTTCATTCCGGCTCTAACTATGAAAATGTTAGCCGAAGAGAAAAAGACCGGAACCATTGAAATGTTGTTGACCAAAGCTATTTCTGACCGGGAAGTAGTTTGGGGTAAATTTCTTGGTTGCCTGATGCTGGTAGGAGTCGCTTTATTATTTACTATTCCATATTATATAAGCGTGGCATGGTTAGGTAGCATGGATCACGGCGCTACATTGACCGGATATATTGGATTGTTTTTAATGTCAGCTGCCTATATAGCGATTGGACTATTTGCCAGCAGTATTACCAATAATCAGATCGTCGCATTTTTATTAGCCTTATTGATTGGTATATTCTTTCATATGTTATTTGATTTTCTGGCTGCAGGAACAACTGGCTGGATCAGCAATATTTTTCAAACGCTCAGCCTTACCAATCACTATGATTCAATATCACGGGGAGTCGTTGATACAAAGGATCTGATTTATTTCGGGTCCATTACGGCGATAGGACTATTTCTTGCTGAATATTTTATTTCAAAACGCTAATTCTAAAACGCAGACTATCATGAAAAGAAATCTGACTACGATCTTATTAATCTCCGCCATCCTGCTTTTAGTCAATTTATTATCCAGAAGATATTTTATTCGATTGGATCTTACCAAAAGCCATGAATTTACTCTGAGTAAGTCCACCAAGAACATTCTAAAAAGCTTGGAAGATCCCATTACCATCAGTGCTTATTTTTCAAGCAATTTACCAGCTAATATTACCCGCGTGAGAACCGATTTTAAAGATATGCTGGTAGAATACAGCAATAGAAGTGCAGGAAAAATCAACTATGAATTTATTAATCCCAATGAAT
The DNA here is from genome assembly GCA_040007895.1 of Saprospiraceae bacterium. Classification (GTDB taxonomy): domain Bacteria; phylum Bacteroidota; class Bacteroidia; order Chitinophagales; family Saprospiraceae; genus JADJLQ01. The sequence continues at coordinate 4,267 of JBDTUE010000072.1, forward strand.
CAGAAGAGGTGGAAAAACAAGCTACCCAAGCAGGTATCAGGCCCATCATGATTGATGTCAGGGAGAAAGATGAATCAAAACAACAAAAGGCTTATCTCGGCGCAGTATTGAAAATGGGGGAGCGCACAGAAGTACTTCCATTCATTCAGCCGGGTGCCGCCATGGAATATGATCTTACTACATCTATTAAGAAAATAAGTTCATTGCATAAACCTTCTATAGGAATTGTACAGGGATTTGGTGCTGCCACCTTGCAGGAACTCGGTCAGGTCAATCAGGCTTTACAGGCATTATATTTGGTAGAGCCGGTAGATTTGAGTAAGCCGGTTGATCCGAAATACAAAACCTTATTGTTCATTCGTCCAAAAGATACTGTAAGCCCGCTTGCTTTTGAATTTCTCGATCAGTTTCTTGATCGGGGCGGAAGAATGGTCATTGCAGTAAATGCGGTGGATGGAGATCTTCAAAATGCTATGGGAAAGGTGTTGACTGATGGTGTACCAGAATGGTTATCTACTAGGGGAATTACTGTAAATAAAGATTTTGTAGTTGATTCCCGTTGTGGACAGATCAATGTTCAACAACAACAAGGTTTTTTTACCATGATGACCCCTGTAAAATTTCCATACCTTCCATTGGCAGCTAATTTTAGTTCTCATTCCATTACAAAAGGAATAGAACAAGTAATGTTTCCATTCATCAGTAGTGTGAGTGTAAAACCAGACAGTACATTGCGGTATACTTCTTTAATCAATAGTTCGGAAAAATCGAATGCATTGCCTGCGCCATTGATGTTTGATATCAATAAGAAATGGAATGAAAATGATTTTCCGAGAAGAAATATATCTATGGGTGGGATTGCAGAAAAATCAGGATCAAATCCCTGGAAGATAATTGTATTTGGTGATGGTGATTTTGCAATCAATTCCCAGGAAGGCAGAGCCCTCGCTCCTGATAATATCAATCTCCTGGTTAATAGTGTAGATTGGTTAAGTGATGATTCAGGGTTGATGGAATTAAGGACGAAAGGAGCTACTACTCATCCTATCAAGGAAATCGATGAATCAAAAAGAAGTATGATTAAATACATTAACTTCCTTTTACCTGTATTATTAGTTATTCTGTATGGATTTTTCAGATCGCAACGATCTAAATCTATACGAATGCAACGAATGCAAGAGCGATATAGTTAATAATCTAAAATAGATCTGTACTATGATGTCCAATAAAAAACTTTTATACCTTTTCCTGGGACTATTGGCGATTTTTGCCCTTACTCAACTTTTTAATACTAAAAAGGACCGTTCATTTAAATCTGAATTACTTAAAGTGGATACAGCTTTAGTAAATAAAATAGTCATTCATTCTTCAACGGATAATCATAAAGAAACCGTATTGACCAAGACCGGCAACGATTGGACTGCAACTCAAAATCAAAAAACGGTGACTATAGTTCCAGGGACCCTGGATGGCATTCTGAAAGAATTGCCTATGATGAAAATTAAATCTATTGCAACACAGTCTAAGGACAGGTACAATGAATATGAGATCAGTGATAGTGCTGCTTCACATATTGAAATATTTGCAGGATCAAAAAAGGTAGCTGATTTCTATAGCGGTAAATTTGGATTTAATCCCCAAACAAATAGTATGCTTTCATACATCAGGGTAAAAGATGATCCTAACGTATATACCACGGATGGATTTCAAAGCATGACGTTTAATGCAGCTTTTTCATCCTTTAGAGATAAAAACATTTTAAAAGTATCCACTGATCAAATTCAAAAGATAAGCGCCATATCAAATAATACAAAACTGGATTTAGTAAAATCAGGTACTTTGTGGAGTTTGAATGGCAACCTATTAAAAGACTCCACCGCAATTCAGAATTATTTAAATAGTATTCAATCTTTATCAGGCCAGGACCTGGTCGATGATTTTTCCAAAGCTGGTTCTCCAAGTCATTCTGCAACAGTTGATGCTGCTGGAAGTAGTTTTACAGTTGACCTATATCCTTCAGGAGATACACTGAAGCCATTCATGGTACACAGCAGTGCTAACCCTGATGTCTTTTTTAAGGAAGATTCCATGAATACTTTTAAAACTTTATTTGGGGGGATTATGAATCTTATCCCATCTGCACCTGTCAAGAAAAAATGATTTGGCTGACTTATAAAGCATATCCATTGGTTTAAGGACCCGGTGATGACTTATGATTTATAGTTTTGGTCAGGGTTGTGATTTAATACAAGACTTGCCCTGACCAAAAAATTGTAAATTTGTCATCCATAGACCCAACAGGATGGCTAAAATAATTGCGATTGCAAACCAAAAAGGTGGAGTAGGGAAGACTACTACTGCTATTAACCTGGCAGCCAGCCTGGCTATCCTTGAAAAAAAAATTTTACTGATTGATGCTGACCCACAGGCTAATGCTGCCTCCGGAGTGGGTATTGCCGTCGATGATCTGGAATTGTCTTTGTATGATTGTATGATTAACGATGTAGATCCATCTGCTGCAATTATATCAACAGAAACTCCTAATCTTGATATCCTTCCTTCACATCCTGACCTTGTAGGTGCGGAAATTGAATTGGTTTATAAAGATCAAAGAGAGTTTATTTTAAAAAGAATTCTGGATAAAGTCAGTCACCGATATGATTATATTCTTATCGATTGCCTTCCTTCTCTTGGTTTAATCACAGTGAATGCGCTAACTGCATCTAATAGTGTACTGATTCCGATTCAATGCGAAATTTTTGCACTCGAAGGATTAAGCCGGTTAAAACGTACCATCAATATGGTCAGAGAAAATCTTAACCCGGAATTGTATATCGAAGGTATAGTATTGTCCATGTTTGATCAACGACTGAGACTTGCAAATCTGGTAGTAACCGAATTGAGATCGTCTTCGCAAGATTATATTTTCGATACTATTGTTCATCGAAATTCTAAGATCGGAGAGGCACCCAGCGTACACAAACCTGTACTTTTATATGATGCAGGTGGAAAAGGGACTATTAACTTCCTTAATTTAGCTGACGAATTTCTGAGAAAACAAGCTCTTCAACCAGCATTAACTTAATGAATTATGGATCAAAAAAAAGAGCTGGGAAAAGGAATTCGTGCGTTGCTTGGTGGTATTGATCAAACCAAAGCCAACTCACCTAAACCAATTCCACTGGCAAGTGTCCAGTTCATTCCATTAACCTATATTGAAAGCAATCCCTACCAACCGAGGACAGAGTTTGATGATACATTATTAGCTGAATTAGCTGATTCTATTAAAATTCATGGTATCATTCAACCAATCACTGTCCGAAGAATTACGGACAATAGATATCAATTGATCAGTGGCGAAAGAAGGACAAGGGCAACCCGATTAGCAGGACTTACAGATATTCCGGCATATATAAGATCTACGGATGATCAGGGGATGTTAGAAATGGCTTTGATTGAAAACATTCAACGTGAAAATCTCAATGCTGTAGAAATAGCGATCTCTATGGCCCGGCTGATTGAAGAATGTAAACTGACCCATGAAGAAATGTCATCCAGAATTGGTAAAGACAGGAGTACGGTCACCAATCATCTCCGGCTATTGAAGCTGCCTCCCGACATTCAACAGGCAGTGAAATCACATAAATTATCTATGGGCCATGCACGAGCACTCGCCGGGGTTAGTCATTTAGTTTTGCAAATGAAATTGTTTAAGGAAACTATTTTACATGAATGGTCAGTACGTCAACTGGAACAAACTATAAAATCGTATAACAAAAAAATCGATAAACCGGAAAGTCAACAACATAAAACGGACTATACGTTATCTTCAAGAACAGATAAGGCCAATGCAATTTTTGGAAGAAGAGTATTGGTAAAAGCAGATAAAAAAGGAAAAGGTGTACTGCAGATACCTTTTAATCATTTAAATGACCTCGACGAACTTTTAGAAAGACTTTCATGAAGCGGATCATTTTTTTTAGACCTTTTTATATTTTCATTTTATTTTTGTTTGTATTGCAACCAGTTACCGGTCAGCAGGACAGTATGAAGGAATCGAGGTTGAAAAAAAAAGACAGCCTCTCCTTGCTTATTGATAAAAGACCGAGGAATGCTGCATTATTTGGACTCATATTGCCGGGTGCAGGACAAGTGTATAATAAAAGATGGTGGAAACTTCCGATTGTCTATGGCGCCTATGGCCTGGCTTTTTACAATTTAAAATTTAGCCGGGATATTTATAAAAAGTATGATGGTTATTATCAAACTGCATTAAAAGATGGTAAAGTAGTCATCAGAACTGATTTTGAACTTGATGCCAGGGGAGCAAAATTATACCGGGACAGAGCAAGAGACAATAAAGATGTTGCATTATTTACCATCATTGGAGTACATCTTTTAGCAGTGCTCGAAGCATACGTTGATGCCCACCTTAAAAACTTTAATATTGATGATGACCTGAGTTTAAAATATTCACCAACTGCCGGTGGATTGGCATTAGTATACTCTTTACATTAAACCAAATATTTTGGCATATTTGATGAGTTCTCCGGGATTGCTGATTTTTATTTTACCCGTCATGACCGCCATCATAGGATTGATATCTTTGGATATTATACCCAACAACGTTTCTGTTTTAGTTTTGATCACACATTTAGGCTCATCATTCAACCCCTGCTCGACATTGACTTTCCCATCTTTTACATAAACCGTATACTGCCCTCCACCTTCGCCTTCAAGGTCGAAATGAAAAATAGTATCAATTCCCTCTAATAGCTCAGGTCTGACCTTGGTAGGTAATTCTTGTAAAAATTCAGCTGCTGTCATTGTTCAAAAATACTTATTATTCTGCTCGTGCACATCTATAATTTAATTGAGAAATTGATTTCACTTCCAGGCAGACATAATGACTTACTGTACTGATTTGTACATCGAGATCAAAACAAGATTGAAATTGGTTTAAAAAGAAATAAAATTTGGATAACGGCTGGACGCTAATTTAATAAAGATTTGGAATTTTAGGTACAAATGCGCAAATAAAAAAACGATCTTTATTATAACTATTCTCACATATCATGTTTAAAAATATATTAGTTCAAGAGTTTGATTGTATTCAATTATTGACGATCAACAGACCTGAAGCGCTTAATGCTTTAAACTTAAAAGTATTTGAAGAAATCAAATCGCATTTGATCTCTATAGAAGAGAATCACAAGATCCGCTGCCTGGTCATCGCAGGTTCTGGTGAAAAAGCATTTATCGCTGGTGCCGATATCACCGAGTTCAGTTCGATTCCAAAAGGCGGGGCTAAAACATTTCTGAGTCTTGGCAATACGGTGATGAACCTAATTGAAAATTTTCATATCCCTGTTATCGCGGCTATTAAAGGATTTGCTTTAGGTGGTGGCTGTGAATTGGCAATGGCTTGTCACATCAGAATTGCAGGTGAAAAAGCAAAATTTGGCATGCCTGAAATAAATCTTGGAATCCTGCCGGGATATGGTGGTACTCAGCGATTAAGCAAATTGATTGGGAAAGCAAAAGCAATGGAATTGATATTATCCGGTGATTTTATTAGTGCCGTGGATGCTTTGGAATTAGGTTTGGTAAATAAGGTGGTAGCTGATGGAAAAGAGATTGAACATGCTATGGAGTTGGCCAAAAAATTCGCAGGTAAAGCACCTTTGGCTGTTAAAGCAATCATCCAGGCTGTTAACCAGGTTGATCATGATTTGTTGAAGGATATTGAAAAGGAAAGTGATCTGTTCACTGCTCTGGCCGATACTGAGGATTTTAAAGAGGGTACGACAGCATTTCTGGAAAAACGTAAAGCAGTATTTACGGGAAAATAATTTTTTAAGTGGATTGAGTTGGCATATTCCTGAGTGCAGAAATTTAAACTGGAAAGAATACCTTTAATGTCATGAATTGGTATGAAGTAATTAATATAGAGGAAATAGACACTCCTGCACTATTCGTATTTCCGGATAGAATAGCCGCAAATATTGAAGCTGCACTCAGTATGGTTGGTGATCCTGGGAGATTGCGACCTCATATCAAAACGCATAAATCCAAAGAGGCTGCGCAAATGATGATCGACGAGGGTATTACTAAATTTAAATGTGCTACCATTGCTGAGGCAGAAATATTAGGTTCATTAAATGCTCAGGATGTATTATTGGCATACCAACCAGTAGGCCCAAAGATTAAGCGTTTTCTTCGACTCCAAATTCAATTTCCTGGTACTCGTTTTTCTTGTCTGGTGGACAATAGCCAGGCTGCATCAGCATTAAGTGATGAAGCTTTATCTTCTGAATCAAGGATTGAAGTATTTCTTGATATTGACACGGGCATGCATCGTACAGGAATTGAGCCGGAGCAAGCAGAAGATTTGTTTCTTTTTTGTATTGCTTGTAAAGGATTAACCGTTCGAGGACTTCACGCCTACGATGGTCACATCAGGGATCTTGATTTAAATGAACGACAACAGAAATCAGATCAGGCATATGATACAGTATTGAAATTAAAGAATAAATTATCTGAACATTCTGGAAATACATTAAATATAATTTGCGGCGGATCTCCTACGTTTCCAACTCATGCGCATAGATTAAACGTTGAATGCAGCCCGGGCACCTTTATCTATTGGGACAAAGGATACACGGATTTATATGATGGAAAATCTTTTAAACCGGCCGCAGTAATAGCGACACGTGTAATTTCGATATCCTCTAAAAACACGATTACGTGTGATTTAGGTCATAAATCCATTGCGGCTGAAAATGATTTAAAGCATAGAATACATTTTTTAAACGCGAATGATCTTATTCCGGTTGGTCAAAGCGAAGAACATCTTGTCCTACAAATTAACCCGGATCAAAAATTTCAAATAGGTGATGTTTTATATGGGCTGCCTCACCATATCTGCCCTACGGTGGCATTATATGAAAAAGTATTGCCGGTCATTTCGCATAAAGCGGTTGGTGAGTGGCGCAATATTGCCCGCGATAGAAAAATCACTATATAATTATTATGTTTATAATCGATGCTCATTTAGATCTATCAATGAATGCGATAGATTGGAACAGGGATCTTACACAACCCCTTGACAGTATTAAATCCAGAGAACATCACTGGAAAGATAAACCAGACCGGGGCAATGGAATGGTCTCATTACCTGAATTAAGAAAGGGAAATATCGGGCTGGTAGTTGCTACGCAAATAGCCAGGGCTGTAGAAATTACTAATCCGTTACCGGGCTGGCATTCTCCTGCACAGGCATGGGCACATACTCAGGCGCAATTTGCATGGTATAAGGAAATGGAAGCAGCCAATGAAATGATTATGATTAAGAATAAACATGAACTGCGTTCCCATTTAACTTTATGGAATAATCCTGATTATAAAGATTTAAATAAACCTATTGGGTACATCTTATCCCTTGAAGGTGCTGACTCGCTCGTAGATCTTGGTTACCTGGATATTGCCTATCAATATGGTCTCCGGGCTATCGGCCCCGCTCATTATGGTCCAGGCCGATATGCTAATGGAACCGATGCCCATGGACATCTGTCTGCTCAGGGACGGGAATTATTGAAAAAAATGCAGGCTCTTAATATGATCCTGGATGCTACACATTTATGTGATGATGCGTTTTGGGATGCTATGGATTTGTATTCAGGTCCGATATGGGCAAGCCATAATAATTGCCGTTCCATAGTCAATCATAACCGGCAGTTCTCCGATGAAATGATAAAATCACTTATTCAAAAAGGAGCTGTGATTGGCGCAGCGTTTGATGCGTGGATGATCGTACCCGGGTGGACCAGAGGATCATCGAATCCAAAGGAAATGAATTGTAACCTGGATAAGCTTATTGATCATATGATTCATATTTGCGACATAGCCGGCAATGTAAATCATATTGGTTTAGGTACAGATCTCGATGGCGGATTTGGTTCTGAACAAAGTCCTTATGATATACATTCTATTGCCGGGCTACAGAGTTTAAATGGACTCTTTGCAAAAAGAGGCTTTACTGAGCTGGAGATTCAAAAAGTTCTATCTCAAAATTGGTATGACTTTATGTATAAAAATTTACCTGAATAAGAAGGACTTTTATTCAAAAAAATTCAGACTCCGTTACTTGCCTGGCGGATTATTTATAGATTCATATCTACGTAAAGGCGTAAGATACCCTTTAAACGATTTTGTTTCAAAACGCGACGGAATACCCTGCCATTGACCGTCAATATATTTTGTAACGATAAAATGTAAATGAGGAGTAAAGGTATATCCTGTCTTTCCACTTCTTCCGATGATCTGACCCTGATGTACTGTATCACCTGCTTGAACGGTCACACAATTAAATTGCAAATGTCTGTAGCTGGTTCGAATACTATCCGCATGATCTATAACTACAAAATTTGCATCGGGTCTGTATTTTTTTTTAAATCCACCTTTATTCGAATCGTTTTTGGTCCTCATGACAATCCCATCCCGGGCTGCACATATAGGGGTACCTACTTTCATTTTAAAGTCCAACGCAGCTCTGTATTTATGGGTGTATTTACTATAATAGCCCTGGATTACCCTGTGTTTGGTACCGTGTTCATACGGTAATTGATACACAAAACTTGTGTCTTCTTTTAGCTTTCCTTTTTGATAAGCTCTGGCTTCTTGCTGGAGAGCTGTACGCGGTGGACCGCATTTGAAACATAGTATAGAGATTAATAGAATCCCAGTTATCCTGAAATACATGCTTTGGTAAAACTTAATTTGATTTAGGTTTCTTTTTAAATGGATTCCAGTCTTTTAGTTTGTCATTAATTTTTTTAATTTCTTCTTTGGCTTTACCTCCAACCAATGTATCTAGCTTTGTCTGCAAACTGGAATCAAGAATTTTACCGGATTGTTTGCGAATAACAGAGTCGATTATTTCTTTAGATTTTTTTTCCGCCAGGGATTTTAATGAATCTTCGACTTTATGAGACAGGCTGTCAATTTGTTCCTTTTTTAAGGATACATCATCTTTAAGTATTTTGATTAAACTGTCCTTTTTTTGGTTTATTTTATCCGTTGCTGATGCTTTAGCTGAATCAATCTGGTCTTTAATTTCTTTTGAAATATTTTCTTTTAATTGGTCTGTGATGGAAATAGCATTAGGATTTTGCACCCAGGAGATTTTAGTTACAGGGTTCGTTATGTTTCCCAGGATATTGGCCATAATATAAATAGTGTCCAACGAACTAAGGAGAATTCCGTTTTTTGAAGCCTGCGATCTTATCCATTCCAGTTTATCATTTACAGCCAATCCTATTTTGTACTTATCAAAAAGTTTTCTTGGAATGCTGAATAAAAAATTATAATTCATTTCCTGGTTCAATTGATGCCTGCCACTGGCTTGTATACTGATATCACCGGATTTTATAACAAATGGTTTTACTGTTACACTCCCTTTGTCGATTTCAAAATAATTTCTGGACTTTTCCCAGTTTATTTTATTAATGAGCGGGATCTGTATTTTATTGGCAATTTCTTCAAGAGGTTTAAATTTTGTAAAGATTCCCTGAAATGTTTCAAAGATCCCTGATGCATCCAGGGAATTCCAAACGGGGCTCATGGCGGCATTTAACTTACCTGAAGTAATCACTGAAGTTGAAAAAGAACCTTCTATAAAGGCCGCGATAGGCACCAATGCAGCAAAGGTTTTGGAAGATTTAAACATATCTTCAATCTTCAACTTATTTAAATCAATTTTGAAATTATAATTCGGGGTAGCTTCAGACTCCTGATATACTCCATTTAAAGAAAAATTCCCATTATATAAATTTCCGTTACTGTTGTATACTTCTAAAACCTGGTTATTCAAACGGGCATCACCACTGAGCTCTTTGAATAATAAAGATCCATAGGCTAATTGACCAAGTTGAATCTTCAAACTGAGATCGGTCTTATCCGGAAGGTTTTTGATAAAAAAGGTATCCAGCTTTGTTTGCTCTCCACCAGGCGGACTTTCTTTCATCCATTCATCAAGAATAAATAATGACGAGGTTACTTTTAAATCCCCTTTCAATACAGCATTTTCATTGCTCCATGCATATGGATGGACCAGCATGCCTGAAATAGACATAGGTGACTTGTTTAATACTAAATCAAGCTGTTTAATAGATAATGTGTCAAAATGGAATTTTCCAGCCATTTTAGCAGCAGAAATCTGATAATCTTTATAGTTAATCTGCTTACTGGTTGAAGAAAAAGCAAGATTTAATTGAGTCGGTATGGATTCTGAGCTAAAGGAAACCTGCTTATTTTCTGTTGAAGAACTGGTTGAATTGTAATTCATTAATTCATTAATATCCAATAACTTACTAATTGATTCTATAGTAAATTCCGCTTTTCTATAATTTCCGGTAGACAGTGCAAGGGGATTGTTAATTTGTATCTGGCCTGTCAAGTCACTTTTACCATAATAAGCACTATCCAGTTTAATTGTAGTGGAACGAGGATCAAAAACAGTAGTGACATGCGCCACTTTAAAAGGCATAAATAAAGGCGAATTGATCTTTACCTGATCTGCTGATAAAGAACCCGCGAATTTGATTTTATCATATTCCTTCCTGGTAATTTGTGCTTCCGTAAAATCAAATTGAGTATTAAATGAAACTCTACCGGACATTTTTAGAGAATCCCACGGAATAGTTTTGTTTAATGTACTTAATGTAATCACACCTTTGGTTTCACCTTTTATCGCACTTCCTTCCTTGCTTTGAACTACTGATAATCGGCCGGATACCGGCTCGTGCTCAATATCAAAGGAAAATCCCGGGATATCGATTTTAAAATATTTTCCAAACTTATCGAGTGTCTGAACATCCAGCATCAACTGGATTTCCTGAATAGGATAGGGGAGATGTTTATATTTTATATTGCCGTGCTCAATGGAGGAATTCAAAGAAATTTTTGGCTGCTCCCCCGTTTTGGAATCAAATATGCCACTTACTTTGCTATTAAATTTAAATGTTCCTGAAGCTGACAACTCATTAAAATGTGCCTGATAAGCACCGGGTACAAGAGAAATCAATTGTTTCAAATCATTTTCCGGAGCATTAATTTCAAGCAACATGGAAGTTGAGCCATCACTTATTAGTTGGATGAAACCATTAATATCAACAGCCAAAGAATTTAAAGACATTTTATTGTGCTCTAAACTTAATTTGGAAGAATCCAGGTCATACCCGACAAGACCTTTCCAGGTGCATTTTAAGTTATTTAGCAATGTCATAGATTCATTTATATAAATCAAACTATCGAATGCGCTGGTTTGATTTAAGATAAGTTTATTATCCTGGTAACTTCCTTTGCTTTGCAGATCTAAATGAACCAGGTTTATATATACATGCTCACTGGAGTCGATAAATTTAAAATGTCCACCTGAAATTTGTACATGGTCTAACCTTACTTGTAAATTTTGATCTGAGGAACTGTCAGATTCAGATTCAGTTTTATTATTTAAATCAGTCAAATTAAGTACTCCTGAAGATGTAGTTACCAGATTGAGTTCTGGTTGCTCAAGTGCGACTTTAATTAACCTCAATTCTTTAAAGTTGCTGAATACCAGCTTTTTTAAATCAAAACCCAGCCGGATGTTTTTTGCAGATAATAGATTCACATCTTTGAATTGATCTTTTCCTGTAATGACTAAACTGTCTAAGTTCAGGCTAACACATGGAAAATCGCGAATGAGAGATAATGAAGCATCTTTAAATGCCAGTGTACCGTGTAGTTGGCTATTAATTTTCTGTTTTATAAACTGTGCAATTCTTCCTTTGTAAATCACGGGGATCAACAAGATGATTAAAATAATTAAAGTCAGGAATATTGCCGAAATCTTAAGCCATTTACGCATACTCAAAAGTAAAGGTTTGTATTTACATTATTGATTCTCAAATGATTGTTGAATTTTAGGCTAACCTTATTTCCCATAATTAATATTATGTTAAGTTGATGATTCGGTTTTACTTAATTGACATATTCTACTTTATGTAGATCCCACTCTCCAAAATACTTTAAAAATATTCTGGTCAGATTATATGCATCATCGATTGCCCGGTGTTGGGTACCATCAAATTCAAATCCCTCTGATTCAATGGCATGTCGTAATCCTCTAGGTTCAAATAATTTTTTGATTTTTTGATATTGTACTTTAAGGTCAACATATGGTCTTAGCCAATCTGTTTCCAATTTTAAAACTTTGCATTCATTCAATAAATATAGCTGGTCTTTGTCGCCCCAGGCAACCAGTCGATATGGTTCAATGTCAACCTCAGACCACTCAATAAATTCCTTGTAGATTTCTTTAAACGGTTTAGCCTTATCTATCATAGATTGACTAATACTGGTAAGCTGACTGCAATAAGGTGATAACGTTGGATATAAAACAGGCTTTACAAATTTGCTGAATTTACTTTTCGTCGTAGCATAAGGATCAATTTTATAGGCACCAATTTCTATAATCTCCTGAACCCGCCCGGCCCGATCTCCTTCCCAACATGTCAGTTCCAGATCAAACACTATAAAATTCATGACCTTCAAATATACTATTGAATGAACTATATCCTGAATAAAAAAGACCCTTCAACCTGTGCATTGAAGGGCCTTTAACTTTATAAAAAGGAAATTTTAAAATCTCAATTCAGCAACACCAATTTTTTTGTTGCTCTGGATTCTTTGGTTTCCAGTGTATAATAAAATACTCCGGATCCTAAAAGATCAGTTTGATTGACCTTTATTTGATTAGAACCTTTAATACCATCCAGAACTAAAACTTTTATCAGTTTACCGGTAACATCGGTAATCTTTAAAGTTACTTTATCATTCCTGACCAGGTCAAACCCAATTATTGTTGAGGTTTTGAATGGATTTGGAGTATTCTGATAAAGTGTAAATGCTGATGATTTGTTACCAACGACCAACGAAACTCCTGAAGTAGCATTACCTGTTTTGTTATTATATGCTTCAGCCCGGGTATACTTTGAATTGATAACTAATACTTCACTAAGCATTAAAGCTTTTACTGCTCTTACTTTAATGCTAAATAAAACATCGTGGCTAGTTGCAGTCAGGTTTTCACCTCTATAGTTTTGATTCCATGATGTGGTAACATAACCTTCTCCCAATTTGGTCATACCAAAGTTTGCTTCAGTTACCTTTAACAGACCACTCTGTATTCCTTTCAACTCAAGTCCATTAATAGCCAAACTGAATTGATATCCTTCAATATTGCTGAAATTATCTGCTGTGAATTCAATCGTGGTCTCCTCCCCTGCTTTAAGTTGACGATCTAACGTTCTGAATTTTAAATCAGGTCCGGCACCTCTAATTTCATTTCCTAAGAGCTGATGAGATAATACAGTTCCGTTGACATCCCCTACTTTAATTCCAATAAAATCATTATTTAGCTGGTCTTTATCAATACTCTTAATTTCAATTTTCTCAGGGAAACCTACTTTAGAAGGATCTCCACTGGCTGTTCCCCATGGATTAGCTGAATTGGCAAAAACATATGACTTAGGTACAAATCTCCAGGATGGTGAATTCGGTAATTTATCATAGATGGTTAAAATCAATT
>JBDTUE010000073.1:0-17549 GCA_040007895.1 Saprospiraceae bacterium
ATATCGCTGATGTAAGCAATGATGAAAACAGGGCACAAAATTTTGGAATGCTTGGCGCTGCTTTTGGTCTGGGTTTTATTATAGGCCCAACCCTAGGAGGGCTTTTAGGACAAATTGGCCCAAGGGTACCATTCGTGGTGTCTGCAGTGCTGACTTTTGTCAACTGGCTTTATGGATATTTTATCTTGCCGGAATCATTAGATGAGGAGCATCGAAGGCCATTTGACTGGAAGCGGGCTAATCCTATTGGAAGCCTCATGCAATTAAAAAAATATCCTACCGTATTTGGATTGGTAGGTTCCCTGATATTGATTTATATCGCTGCACATTCCGTGCAAAGCACCTGGACATTTTTTAATATGCATACCTTTCATTGGAATGAAGCCATGGTGGGATATTCCCTTGGACTGGTAGGTATTCTGGTAGCCTTGGTACAAGCCGTTTTAATTCGATATACAATACCAAGGTTGGGACAAAAGCGAAGTCTTTATCTTGGGTTTTCACTATATGCTTTGGGACTGTTACTCTTTGCATTCGCCACGAAAGGCTGGATGATGTTTGTCTTTTGTGTTCCTTATTGTCTCGGAGGTATTGCAGGACCGGCATTACAAGGCATCATCTCAAGCCAGGTACCTCGTAATGCACAAGGGGAATTACAAGGTGCCCTTACCAGTCTTATGAGCGTAACCAGTATTATCGGACCACTATTAATGACTTCAGTGTTTTATTACTTCACGAGGGATAACAGCCCGGTTCATTTTCCGGGATCTGCCTTTTTATTGGGATCTCTGTGTATCATAGCCAGTACTTTATTGGCGTACCGGACTTTGGGAAAACCCTGATCAAACCTAAATTATAATTTTAAATAAGGCTGAACCTATCTTAAAAGTCTACTTACTATTATATGACAATAGTGGGGATGTTATATTATTTGACTTTTAATTCCTTCAACACACTTTTTGCATAAAGCTTCCCCAATATCCTTTGCGACTCCGTATCAAAATGAACTGTATCCGGTTTATGGGTTAGGTTTTTAGTCTTCACCAGGTAAAAGTCGGGCATAGACTTACTGAGTTTTTTCAAATCATTATTCACAAGATCAGCATTTGGGTATGCAGTCCTTGAAAGGAAAGATCCCAATTGACCGGCGAAGACAGGAAGGTCTTCCTGATGAACATCTTTTCTAAGTTTCTTAAAAAACGATTCTACTTTAAGTTTAAAATCAACATAAGAGGTAATGCCTGCATTGGATTCTCCCTGATGCCAGAGGATTCCCTTCACTTTACCGGACTGGCTTGCTATCCTGATTTTTTCTAATAAATTTTTATATAATGTTACCCCTCTATAGGTTGAATCATTTATCCATTGTTCAATAGAACTACCACCCACTGCACAAGGAATCAACCCAACTGTGATACTGTCTTTTAATTTTGCCGTCATTTCTTTTCCAAATGAAAGTCCGCAATCCAATCCCGTACGCGACGATTCGTAATAATGCAAAGGTTCTTTTGCATAAACCCATATATTATCCTGATTCAAGGTCAGTACTCTCGTGGAGGAAACGGTATCTTCAGGTTGTACAAAGCCTCTTCCGGCCATATTGGATTGGCCGGCTAGTATGTAGAGATAAAAATTTTCTTTTTCCGGCAATATATCCGGCTTAACTAATACACTTGGAAAATGATTTGATAGCGGTGAAGTAGTGTTTTTTGAAATACTGCACGAAACTAACAAGACTCCAAAAAGTATATGAAATTTCAAATTAATTTAAACATTAATTCTAAACAGAAATTAAAGGAAAGTAAAATTGCTTAATTTGAATTTAATGTTGTTTAATCAACAGCTATGAAAATCAATCCTTATTGAACTGCAGTAGCATTACAAACCTGGATGGTAGGCATACTGGCATAATCCGGATTACTTGGGTCATACACATGTCCTGAAAGACATAAAACATATGTATGAATGTCACTGCTGGTACTGAATTGAACACTGATCCTTTTGCCTTCTTCTCTAAGATAACTTGGGATAAGATCAGGAAATACTGAAGAACTTCCACTGATATTACTATCTACATCGAGGTAATAAAAATATTCAGTGCCGGATTCATTCGTCATTTGTTTTTTTACAGTCGCTTTTGTATTGTTGGGGCATGTTAAGCTGTTAGTGTTATCAGCAGCAGCAGTTTCATCTGACTTGGAACAAGCCAATAATGAAAGGACAAGAATCGCGGGCAAGAAGAGTTTCATATCAAATTATTTTAAAGGTTTGTAAATATAATTAATTTTTTAGCAAATTGTTAATTTTTTAACTACTTAACCATGAACGATAAAAGGCAATACGGAGTCCAGGGATCGCGTTGGAATTTTCCAATTCATTTTATAATTCCAGGCTGACCTATATAATTTCATGACCTGAATTCCTGAGAAGATCCTGCCAGTCTTTGGCTTCCGAATCCAACCCAGCATAAGGTCAATATTAAAAGTACGACTCAAAATCTAAATTGGATTTATCGTAGGCTCTTTTCCTAATTTGAGTACTTTTGAATATGCCGGTAAGTCACTTATCCAACCTTGATTTAGAACATGGTGATGCTATATCCTGTCTTGATCTCCGGGATGGCATCTTTAATCTTATTAAATCAGACTATCCGGATCTCAATACATCCTGTCATATTTCAATTGACGAACTCAATCAATACCGACGCAGATATCTCACTTCTTTAATTACCCAGGAAAAGGGAGAACTGGCTGAAATAGACAAAGATGTGATGGATGCAATACGGAACAATTCCATTTTGTCAGAAAACCTGGAAGAAAAAATTGATGATAAAATCACTGTAGGCCAGAGAGTAGCTGATCATATAGCGGAGTTTGGAGGAAGCTGGATTTTTATTATTTCATTTTTTGCTTTTATTGTTTTGTGGATTTCAACGAATATTTGGGTATTAGCAACAAAACCCTTTGATGCATTTCCATTTATTTTATTAAATCTTATTCTATCGTGCCTTGCTGCGATACAGGCACCGATCATCATGATGAGTCAAAACCGGCAAGAACAAAAGGATCGTATTCGCGCTGAACATGATTATAAAATTAATTTGAAGGCAGAGCTCGAAATTAAACTTCTAAGTGAAAAAATAGATCATGTATTGGTTCATCAAAACAAAAAATTACTGGAGATCCAGGAATTACAAACAGACTACCTCGAGGATTTGATGAATGAATTAAAGAAGCAGAATTTAAAGGATTTAGATAAAC
Source organism: Saprospiraceae bacterium (assembly GCA_040007895.1). Taxonomy (GTDB): domain Bacteria; phylum Bacteroidota; class Bacteroidia; order Chitinophagales; family Saprospiraceae; genus JADJLQ01. The sequence continues at coordinate 3,261 of JBDTUE010000073.1, forward strand.
AAAAATAAAGCGAAAGATTATTTAATATCGAAATACGCATTCATGGAATTAAGTATACAAACCATCGTAATTTCCAGCAATAAGCTTGTTGTGTAGACATAGACAAACCCAATATCGTCACCTATGTTTGCACTGAAAAAAATCCTTTCCTTTTATCTTGTTCATTTGACATATTGGCTCATAGTAGGTTTTTGGGCCAGAGCATTATTCCTGTTGTTTTATTATAAAGAATTCCAGGGCAGTTCGTGGTCAACTTTATTTAATTGTTTCAGGTATGGATTCAGACTCGATCTCTCTACGGCTTGTTATCTTTTAAGTTTGAGTTTTATTTTTTGGATCCTGTTTTATTTGTCAGCAAGGAAAATTTTATTCAATATATACCGATGGGTTCAACTCATAGGCTTGTCAGCTTATTTAATGGTGACGATCGCAGATATAGGAGTATATAAGCATTGGAATAACAAAATCAATCTTACAGCCATTCAATTTGCCGATCATCCAAAGGAAGTTTGGGCAAGTATTGGTCCCGGCGATCATCCGATATGGTGGCTTATCGCTTTTCTTATTTCTATGATTTTTTTTGGTTGGTGTTTTTATCAAATTCAAAAAAGATATTCCCAAAGCAGTACGAAAACTTTGAAAGAAATAATGTATGCAAGTCTAATTTCTGTTTTTTGCCTGGGTATGACGATTATAGGTATCCGGGGAGGACTTCAACTAGAGCCGATTAATCAAAGTACAGCCTATTTTTCTGAGAGGCATATAGAAAACCAGGCTTCAATTAACGCTACCTGGAACCTGATGAATAAAATAGCCATGAATAGGGGTACCAATAATCCTTATCATTTTGGTACAGCATCAGAAGTCAAAGAAGCATTATTAAGTTTTTATTCGGTAGATTCTTCGCATACTGCTTTATCCTCTATAGCAAAACCAAATATTGTGTTCATCATACTGGAAGGATTTACAGCAGATGTCATTGAAGCGTTTGGCGGAGAAACAGGTCTTACCCCTACGATAGATAGCCTGGTCCATACGGGATTGATCTGGACTAATTTTTATGCCAATGGGGACCGTACCTATAAAGGTTTGCCAGCTATCCTCAATGGTCATCCAACGCGGCCGGTAGGTTCTATTACCCAGGATCCTGATCAAACTCTTCAGCTACCTTCTATTGCTAAAATTCTAAAATCATTGGATTATCATTCATCCTTTTATTATGGTGGTGAATCTGAATTTGCAAATATTAAATCCTATCTAATCAATACAGGATATGACAGGATCATAGATATAAAGGACTTCCCTCCATCTTACAGGGGCATTAAATGGGGCGTCCCGGATCATTATGTATTTGATAAACTTTCAAAAGATTTAAATACATCGGGGCAACCTTTCTTTGCCTGCATTCTTACATTGAGCAGTCATGAACCCTATGATATTCCAATAGCTTCATTGATTAAAAGCAATAGTTTACCGGATTTATTTCGCAATACGGTTTATTATACAGATCAAAGTCTTGGTAAATTCATACAACAAAGTAAAAATCAACCCTGGTATGATTCCACTATATTCGTTCTTACGGCTGATCATGGTAATTCAATGCCAAAAGAATATAATAATAATTTTGATCCGGGTAAATTTAAAATCCCGTTGATAATTTTCGGAACACCATTACTCAAACAATGGAAGGGTAAAACAAATCCAAAACTTGCATCTCAGACAGATCTTACCGCAACATTATTGAACTCTTTATTTTTTCGAAATAAGGATTTTGATTTCTCTATGAACATGCTGGATACAAATGATGTTGGAAAAGCATTTTATACATTTGATCATGGCTTTGGAATCTTACAGGATAAAACGAGGCTAGCTTATGATCTTTCCGGTAATAAGATAGTTTTTCAACAGGGTCCTGTAAACGATTCGTTGATTCAAGTGGGAAAATTATTAATGCAGGGAACTTATGGGCCTTTTCAACCTTCGCCGGTATCTGCTAATTCCGTAGAAAAGCATTAATCTAACATAGTTTGAATCTTCACATCAGTTTTTCTATCCTTTCCATCACTTCAATACATGCTCTTAAATTATGATATGGACATTTCCAAAAGCCCATTTTATATTCTTTCATTTTAGAGTAGTCATCTTCTACTCCCCAATACCATTCACCGGATTCCTGATCCAGCAGATGTGATTTTGTAAATTCCCAGATCCGATAAACTTTATCTAAATAGGTCTGATCTTTAGTTAATACATATGCATTCAGAAATCCTACCATTCCCTCTGCACTGACCCACCATTCGCGGTGAGTATCAATATGATTAAGAGTAAGATCTGATTCATGCAGGAGGCTACCATCCGGTTGTAATCCTTCGGAAGCTGCTTTTGCCATGAGAATTGATTTTGTTTCCCATTTCTTTTCTATGGTTTCTTCCTGAAGGATATGTGCACATTCATGTAAAAGCCATGCCGCTTCGATATCATGACCATATGAGACACCAGATGATGTCGTATTCCATACTTTATCAAAAAACAATGACAGATGAGAAGACGAATGAATAATGTGTTTATCGAAAATATCCAGTAAATCAATAATAGCTTGTTTGAGATGAGGTTCTTTCCAGATTAGATAGAGATTGCTGTATGCTTCAATGATATGAAGATGGGTATTCATTGTCTTGGGATCGTTTCGATCTTTTTCACTTAAGCGGAGATCTTCAATGGTTTTCCAATCCCGGGTAAAAGCTTCAAAATAACCTCCGTGATCAAAATCCCGGCTGTAATTTTCGATGGTTTGATAGAGTGAGATAGCAGCATCTAGCGCTTTTGCATTACCGGTGATCTTGTAGTATTCTGAGAAGCCATAGATAGCAAATGCAATCGCATAGATTTGTTTACGGTCATTCTTTAATTCACCGGTATTGGTTAAAGACCAATAAACACCAGAATATGTTTTGTCATAAAAATTGGTAAGAAGATATTCAAATGCCCTATGGGCTAATTCCATATCCTGTTCAGCTCCAAATTTTCTGAATGCAGTAGAAAAAGTCCATAGAATCCTGGCATGAAGTACACTGCCTTTATCAGCCAGCTCATTTGAATGATTATGTTGATTGACTTCTCCATAGAATCCTCCATGAACTGTATCCGGAGCATATCGTCTCCACCAATTCAGAATTCGATATGCTTCTGTTTTGATTTCTTCATGAAGCTCCTTCAGAGCGTTGGTCATAATAGATAAAAATTAATCGGCCAGGGCGAGATTATGATCTATTATTTTATTGAGTGTACAGACAGAAGCTGCTGATCTTAAGCCATCTTCCGGTGTATTCAATACATAATCCAACAATCTATCAACAGAACTGGTGGCCACATGCATACGGGTATCCGATGAACCATAATAGATAAAGATAGTGCCGTCATCATCCGCTATCCATCCATTGGAGAATACAACATTACTCACATCACCTATTCGTTCATCTGCTTCCGGGGCTAAAAAATACCCGGCAGGTTTTTTAATTACTTTACCTGGATTTATCAAATCAGTAAGGAATAGGTAAAGCACATATCGTAAACCTGAAGCTGTATTTCTGACACCGTGGGCCAGATGTAACCAACCTTTTGATGTTTTAATCGGTGCAGGACCCTGTCCGTTTTTTACTTCATAGACTGTATGATATTTCTTTTCATCGAGGATATATTCTTTGTCTACAACAGCAGGGTTCATAGAATCAGAATAACCATAACCTATTCCTCCTCCCGTACCAGCCTCGATAAAACCGTCTTGAGGTCTTGTGTAAATAAAATATTTTCCATTAACGAATTCAGGATGGAGCACTACATTGCGTTGTTGAGGAGATGGGGATTTTAAATCCTGTAATCTTTCCCAGGTGATCAAGTCTTTCGTCCGTGCAATACCGGCCTGAGCAATAGCAGATGTTTCATCGCCTTTTTTTGCAGATTGATCTTTACGTTCAGTACAAAAAACACCGTATATCCATCCATCTTCATGTACTGTTAATCGCATATCATACACATTGCCATCCGGATCATCCGTTTCAGGCATGGTAACAGGGCGCTCCCAAAATTTGAAACCATCTATTCCATTTAAGCTTTCTGCCACAGCAAAAAATGATTTTCGATCGGCACCTTCTACCCGAATCACCATCAGGTATCTGCTATTCCATTTAATAGCCCCTGCATTAAAAGTAGCATTGATGGGAAACCGTTTCATCAGGTAAGGATTGGTCTTGGGATCCAGATCGTACTCCCAATGCAGTGGAGCGTGCCCTGCAGTGATGACAGGATGAATATATTTTTCATAGATGCCGTTGCCTGGCAGGATGATTTCATTTTTTATATTCAACAACTCATTTTTTGAATTCTTAAGTGATTCCAGTCTTTTCTTAAATTCCATATCGATTCAGTGGTCAGTAATTAAAATTTATTTATATATGTTGAGTAAGTCTTTTTGAAATAGAGTATTTGATTGTTTGTAAAAAATTTTAAAATCCTCTGCACTTGAATGGCCTTCAAAAGGTGCATAAAAATGATCCGGTCGGCCATTGCGCCACACTAGTAGATAACTCAATCCACTATCCTGAATTATCGGATTAACAATATGCGTCCACCAGTTATCTTCTTTAACCTGTTCGAGACCGGTCTCGGTAATTGCATACAATTTATTTTTTTCGGTCCCAAGTTTTTTAATCGTGTTGACCATTCGTTTTGCATTGGCAATAAAAATTGAATCTGAAACCGGGGCATTGCGATGGTAGCTGTCAAATCCTAATAGATCTACATAATCATCACCAGGATATCGCTCCAGATAATGCTCTTCACTTCTAAAATTATCCGTCGAATAGGCAAAGAGCAGGTTATGAACTTTTTTCTTTTTTACCAGGTGATCAAAGGTCATGCGCCAAAAGGTTTTGTATTCTTCAGGAGTACAATGATCTGCTCCCCACCAAAACCAGGAGCCTGTATGTTCGTGATAAGGTCTGAAAATCACCGGGATCAATTCACCCTGTGGGCCTGTGAGACTTTTGAAATATTTACTTAGACCCGTCAGTATTTTTTTATATTGTCTTAGTTGTTTTCTATCATTTAGTATCCTGGGAATAGTAGTTGCCATTTTATCCCAGGCAGTTTTTTTGAGATCCAACGGATTATTAGGATGCCAGCTTAGGGTATTGATGCCTCCATTGGCATAAACCAGTTGAATGGTTTCCCTGATTTTATCAAAATATACGGAATCAAGGTTATAAGCCATACCCAGCTCAAGATGTCCAAGGTCGTGACCGATAACTGCCGGATGATCCCCGGTGATCGTTTTTACATCTGATTGGTTGATGCCACCTATCCAGCGTGTTTGGTTTGCATTCAAACCATAGGCTAGTGCATCCTGATGACCAAACATCACGCCTTGTGAACGCAAGCGGAAAAGATTATTATATAAAGCCTGGGTCTCTTTAGTAGCTTTTTTATCTACCTGTGACATGGAACGTGTAGGTAAAATAATCATTGAAATGATCCAAACCACTGATGAGGTCCGATTAATAAATTTAGGTTTAAAGATCATAATAAGGAGAAATAAATTTAATTTCAATATCCATATTTATTCATGTGCCAAAGTACGGTTCTTGGTTGAATTTGAATCTCAATCAAGTACATTTGTTCAAAAGTGGATTATTAAGGTATAAGGAATGATAAAAATGTGTCAAACCTGATCCATTTTGATGAGAATTTTCAAGAATGAATGAACCAGGTCAGAAGATATTCAGTGGGATATCAATGTATATATCCAACGATCTTAAAAAACGACAGCTCCGTTGAAGCAATGGAGACTAAAAGAAATATTGATTTTGATTATTTTTTGTAAAAAGGATAAGTTTGATGGATATACGATAAATAACAAGCTGATACCAGTTGAAAAATTTATCCTTTTTCTCAGAAAGTATATAATCGAAAGTCAATAAGCAACTACTAATTAATAATTTATCTCAGATGAAAACTCAATTCTATCTCCTTGTAATCTTATTTTGGATTATTGTGCCCAAAATCACAATCGGGCAAAGCTCTTCCATTTCTTTTGAACAATGGATTAGCCTTAAACAAGGAGGTAATCCTCTAATATCCCCTGATGGAAATCATGTGCTTTATAGTGTCACCAGTACGGATTGGAAAGAAAATGCCTATGATACGGAGTATTGGCTCGCTAAGAAAGACAAACAACCCATCCAAATTACCAGAACAAACAAGGGCAGCAGTTCGGGAGCTGATTGGAGTCCTGATAGCAAATGGATTGCTTTCATAGCAGATCGGGGAAATAAACAACAGATCTATATTCTTTCAATAGAAGGTGGAGAAGCTCTGGCCATTACAAACGATAGTGATGGTATCAACAGTTTTCATTGGAGCCCGGATGGCACTAAGCTTATTTTTTCCAAAACGGAGCCTGAATCAAAAAAGGATAAAGACATGAAAGAGCGATTTGGCGGATATGGAATTGAAGGACAGGAATACCGCCAAAATCATTTATGGATGATGCCATTTAATTTGGATTCTGTTGAAATGGCTGGCTTATATCCTTGTTATACCGATTCGTTATCAAAAATGAAATTGCCATGTTATGGTATACCCAAAGCTACCAGAGTTACAGAAGGCAATTTTAATGTAGCCGGATATGAATGGTCACCCAACGGAAAATATATAGCATACAATCGATTGCCGGATCCATTAATCAATAGCAATATGTACTCTGACATCGTATTATATGATGTAGAATTAAAGACTTCAAAACATATCCTTCAAAATCAATCCGGAGATTATGTTCAAGGCTGGTCACCGGACAGTAAGTTTATACTCTATTCCAGTGCGGTTAATGATACGGTGTCAAACTACTATAAAAATAATCGAATATTCACCTATGAGCTGGCTACATCTCAATCCAAAGAGGTGGCGAAAACTTTTGACGAAAACAAAAACTTTATTCATTGGACATCACAGGGTATTTGGTTTTCGGCTTCACAAAAAACAGCATCGTATTTGTATCTATTGGATCCGGTCAAAGATATCCTGACTAAATCTACCTTAGGTTACGATGTGTTTAATACAGCAAGTTTTAGCACTGATGGAACGATGATGGCCACTTCAGGAAGAAAGAATGATGGATTGAGTGAAATCGTATTACACACCATTGATGGATCTTTTACCCAGGTCACTCATTTTACAGATCAGATCAAAAACTGGAATATACCTACTAACGAAGTCATTCAATGGAAAAGTAAAGATGGTGCAGACATAGAAGGAGTACTCATAAAGCCTAAAAATTATCAGCCCAATAAAAAATATCCATTGTTATGTTTAATACATGGCGGCCCTACCGGTGTGGACCGTCCTGATCCGGTCGCATCTTATGTATATCCTGTAATGCAATGGTGTGAAAAAGGAGCTATTGTATTGAGAGTAAATTATAGGGGATCGGCAGGGTATGGAGAAAAATTCAGGGCTCTTAATGTGCGCAATCTGGGTATCGGTGATATGTGGGATGTAATGAGCGGAGTAGAGTCTCTTGCCAAACAAGGCATCATCGATACGAATCGAATGGGTTGTATGGGCTGGAGTCAGGGAGGGTATATTTCCGCTTTCCTGACTACCAATACCAATGTATTCAAAGCAATTTCTGTTGGAGCAGGTATTTCAGATTGGATGACCTATTATTACAATACCGATATCACTCCATTCACGAGGCAGTATTTAAAAGCTACTCCCTGGACAGATCCTAAAATTTATTTACTTACATCACCAATCAATAATATCAATAAAGCCAGTACCCCTACGTTGATTCAACATGGAGAATTTGACAAACGAGTGCCTATTCCAAATGCTTATGAATTATACCGTGGATTACAGGATAGAAAGATTCCGTCTAAATTAATTGTGTACAAAGGTTTTGGCCATGGTATTACGAAGCCAAAAGAAAGGTTGGCCGCAGTATGGCATAACTGGCAATGGTTTAATAAATACATCTGGAACGAAGAATTGGCTTTACCATTTACTGAATAATTTATGTGGCTATTTATATTCACCTAATCAGATATAACTAGCCAGAGTAACCAGCAATCATTAAAATCATATTACTAATTCTGGAAGGAATAGTATCAGTGATCAGGAATATTATCATTTTTTAAATCCCTGACTTGTCAACTCAAGAAAAAGAACGCTATTTTGGCCATTCAAAATTAATAAATATGATTCCAGTAAAAGCATACGCAGCCTATCAACCTGACCAGCCTTTAAGACCATTTGAATTTAACCGTAGATCTATAGGTCCTCATGATATCCATATCGAGATCAGGTATTGTGGGGTATGCCATAGTGATCTCCATAGAGCCCGGGGTGAGTGGAACGGTACAGAATATCCATTAGTACCTGGTCATGAAATCGTCGGATACGTCAAAGCTGTTGGTACACACGTCTCTAAGTTTAAAGTTGGTGACCTTGCCGCTGTAGGCGTGATTGTTGACTCTTGTCGCGAATGTGCAAATTGCAGGCAAGAAATGGAAAACTATTGCGATGAGGCACCGACAGGAACATATAACGCCAAAGAGAGAGATGGATCAGGAATTACGAGAGGTGGATATTCATCTCAGATCGTTACCGATCAACGATTTGTTTATCATATTTCAGATAAGTTGGACATGAAAGCCGTAGCACCATTATTATGTGCTGGAATTACCACATACTCTCCTTTAAAATATGCTGGTGTCAAAAAAGGTACCAGGGTAGGTGTTGCCGGATTAGGAGGTCTTGGTCACATGGGTGTAAAGTTTGCTGTTGCTTTCGGTGCAGAAGTCACATTGATCAGTCATACGCCTGCAAAAGAAGCGGATGCTAAAAGATTGGGTGCCCATAAATTTTTATTGTCCAGTGATGCTGTTGAAATGAAAAAACATGAAAGTTATTTTGATGTAGTATTAAATTGTATTTCAGGTCAGCATGATTATAAAAAATACCTTGATCTATTAAGACTTAATGGCAAAATGCTGTTGGTGGGGCTTCCTCCGGAAAATCCAAAAGTAGATCCATTTGCATTAATTAAAAACAGGCGGACGATTATGGGTTCGATGATCGGCGGTACTACTGAAACTCAGGAGATGCTGGATTTTTGTGCTGAAAATAATATCGTATCTGATATTGAACTTATTCCAATCCAAAAAATAGATGAAGCGTATGACCGGATGGTAAAAGGAGATGTTCGATATCGATTTGTCATAGATATGAATTCGCTTTAAATAAATATTGGAGTTTTAGGAATTTGAATTTTATAACAATATTTAGTCTTTATTGATTTCATTAATTTGATTCAAATCAGGGAATATTGAAATCGATTACAATTCATATATTTATACTCCTAAATAGTATACCATTCATGAAAAAGATATTTTATTTATTATTCATAACCCTGTTTGTCATAAGCTGTAAAAACGCAACTAAAGAAACATCAACAGCGTCAGCAGTCACAAAAGATACAGTACAAGCCAAGGAAGAACCTAAACCCATCTCAGATCCATTAGTCACTGATATATATACAGCGGATCCGTCGGCTCATGTGTTTAATGGTAAGATCTATGTATATCCTTCTCATGATTTTGATTTTGGAGTAAAAGAAGATGATCAGGGTGCTCATTTTGCAATGAGGGATTATCATATTCTTTCAATGGATAGTATAGGCGGAAAAGTTACAGACAATGGTGTGGCGATAGATATAAAAGATATTCCATGGGGAGGGAAACAACTATGGGCGCCAGATGCCGCTTTTGCAAATGGTAAGTACTATTTATATTTCCCATTAAAGGATAAAAAAAGCATTTTTAAAATAGGTGTTGCTACATCTGCTTCACCCATCGGGCCATTTAAAGCCGAACCTCAACCCATTAAAGGATCATACAGTATAGACCCCGCAGTGTTTAAAGATGATAAGGACCAATCCTATTACATGTATTTCGGAGGTATTTGGGGAGGTCAGTTGCAACGATGGCAAAGAGCCGAATACGATTCTACAGGTATAGAACCCAAAGATGAACGACCTGCTATGGGTCCCAGGGTAGCAAAATTGACCAAAGACATGCTTCAATTTGCTGAACCAGTAAAAGAAATAAAGATCCTTGATTCAGCGGGCAATGCTTTACAAGGAAAAGATAATACTAGAAGATTTTTTGAAGCATCCTGGATGCATAAATACAAAGGCAAGTATTACTTCTCCTATTCAACGGGCGACACCCATCTTCTTTGTTATGCAACTGGTGATAGTCCCTATGGTCCTTTTACCTATAAAGGAGTTGTACTTAATCCGGTTATTGGTTGGACGAATCATCATTCCATTGTGGAAGTAAATGGCAAATGGTATTTATTTTATCACGACAGCAGCCTGTCCGGTGGTAAAACTCATTTGCGGTGTGTCAAAGTGACAGAATTACATTATAATGATGATGGTAGTATTCAAACGATTACGGCTTATAAGTAGGAAGACGTATCTATAAGAATATAAATTTTCATGGATTTTAGAATACCAATTCAAGTACGATGGTCTGACCTGGATCCTAATGCGCATTTAAGACATTCCGTGTATTATGACTGGGGGGCTGTAAGCAGGGTAGCCTTTTTTACTAATCATGGATTATCAACAGCGGTATTGCATGAACTACAAATCGGACCTGTTCTTTTCAGGGAAGAATGTGTTTTTAAAAAAGAAATTCATTTTGAAGACCAGGTTACGATCGACCTGCAATTATTAAAAGCAAGAAAAGATTTTTCAAGATGGACTATTCATCACAATATTTATAAACACCCGGATGTCATAGCGGCAATGATTACTGTGGAAGGTGCGTGGATAGATTTAGTCAAGAGGAAACTCACTCAGCCCCCGTCCCTGGTCATAGATTTATTTAATGATATGAACAAGAGAGAAGGTTTTATGTGGGATGAAAAATGATCCCTGGTAGCTCAGTTATGTGAATTGATTTTTAATTTGAAGAACGCCGAACATCATAAAGGTTGACAGAATATTAATTTCTTTATTTTTGATCATGCCTCCCACACAATTTCCATTAGAGATCAGGCCGGCCGAAGGTTCTGATCTTGGCTTCATTCGACAACTCCTGGTTGATCAATTTCTTCCTGCGGGGGATCTTATTACTTCACCTATAGATTTTTTAGTTGCACTGGATGCTGATGAAAATATTAAAGGATGTATTGGCATGGAGGTATACGGCGAGAATGGATTTGTGCGATCGTTTTCCGTTCAGGAAAATATTAAAAACACCGGTATTGGATCCGCATTATTGGAAAGGTTAATGGAAGTTTCAAAATCAAAAGGTATTCGCAATTTACATTTATTGACTACTACAGCAGAAACATACTTTCAAAAAAAAGGATTTATAAAAACAGATCGCAAGGATGCGCCAGAAAGTATTAAACAAACAACGGAGTTTAAAGGGATGTGTGTATCCAGTGCGATATATATGGTCAAAACGAATTAAAATCAGGAACGAATTTCAAGGCCATTCTGGTCATAAATTTTCTCCAGCACTCTGGATCCCTTTTGTATTTCTATTTCAAAATGAATGGTACCATCCGCTTTTTCTATTTTGTACAGACGATTGATCCTATCCTTAGGGCCTACTGATTTTTTTATCGGATCGGGCAATCCATCCAATCCTATAGGTGATTCCGTTTCCAACCATATTCCTTTGTCATTAAAATTAGCCGAATAGGATAGTGTATTCATTTTGAATTCTGCTTCGTATTCATGGGCATTTTCTTTTGACCATTTTATTTGTACAGCAGACGGAAATTTTTGTTTGAATGCTTCCAAAACTAACCCGGGTGGTGAGAAGTAGTGCAAAAGAATAAATAAACCTAGAAACATTAGTTTATCCATATTTCCTTTAGGATAACGGTTTAATAAAATTAATACTACTGAACCAAATGCTGATGAAGATTTTCAATGCGATCACAACCTATTTGCTCCAATACCTGGAGGGTTTGAGTCTTTAGCAAGGAGATAGCATGATGGCCACCATCTTTACCTAACGCGGCTACACTATACATAAAAGTTCTGCCAAGAAATGTAAAATCTGCCCCGTGCGCCAGCGTACGCGTGATATCTGGACCTGAACGAATACCACTATCCATCATGATTTTGATTTTGTCTTTATACTTTGGAGCTAATGTTTTGAGTGTAGCTATAGTAGATTGGCCTGCATCCAATTGCCGTCCACCATGATTAGAAAGCATTACCCCATCCAATCCAAGTTTTATACACATGTCCATATCAGATTCCGAAGCAACACCTTTCATGATGATTTTACCTTTCCACATATCCCGGATGGGTTTTATTTTTTCTTCATTCATGACACCCGAAAATGTTTGATTCATGTATTTTCCGAGTTGTCCCAGATCTAGTCCTTTAGGCATGTATCGCACCAGGTTGGCGAACTCCGGTTGGCCTTCAATTAAAGTATTTATTGCCCAATGAGGTTTGCCCATTATTTGCAAAATATTCCGGAATGTCATTTTTGGTGGTAAGGCGAGTCCGTTTCTAATGTCCCGTGGCCTGAATGCAAAGGTGGGTACATCACAAAGCAAGACCAGCACAGGCACCATAGCATCCTGTGCTCGTTGAAGAATTTTATTTTTTAATTCGTTATCGCGGGGATGATAAAGTTGAAACCAGGCGCGTCCTTCAGTAATCTTACTTATTTCTTCAATACTGCTGGTCGACATGGTACTTAATATAAATGGAATATTATGTTCAACCGCGGCTTTGGCTAAGATCTTTGGGGCACCTGGCCACATCAATCCCTGTAAACCAATCGGACATATTCCAAACGGTGCATCATACACATGACCAAATAATTCTGCTTTTATTTCGGATTTCCCGCGACTGGAGAGATAATGAGGCACTAGTTCTACTTGCCTGATCTCCTCCGTATTTTTTATGAGATTGACATCTTCATTACATCCACCATCCATATACTCAAACGCAAAACGAGGGATTTTTTTTATAGCCCGGTTGCGCAGATCATCGATGGAAGGATAATCTGAATTGTAGCTGATCGAAACCATGAATAATTATGTTTTAAACAATAGTCCCAAAGCTACTGAATATCACCCGTTTTCTAAGAATCAATCTTTGATAAATAAGATACTAATAGGGTTGAGCTTGACCGATTTATATCAGTACATTCTAATGCATAAAATAATAGAGCACTAATGTGTAAAACCCGAATGCAATTGGATTAATACCTTCTTCCAAAATCAAAGATCAATCCAACGCTGCTAAAATCTTCTTTAAAAGCAATAGGTTTATCGGTGACTTTGATTGAACGGCCAAGCTGTAATTGAAGTTTCATCCATTTATATCCTATCCGTCCCGTGAGGGCTGGCTCGAAGAATACCCAGGTGGGTCTGTCTATATCAAAAAGATTATTAGTTAGGAGTTCCGCAGAAGTATACGTTGTAGTGGGTTTCTGAAATTTTCCAGCTACCAGGCGTGGAGTGAATGCCACTTCAAAAATACTATGATGGATCCCGATGCTTGGTTGAAAGAAAAAACGAGCACCATTGGCTTCAAACGATTTACCATTATCAAAAGTTTTAGTTTTACCGGCACCTCCTCCGATGTAGGCTTCATATCTTAAAAGGCCACTGGCATTGCTAAATCCTCCAATACCTGCTTCAAAAAAACTCCCGCTACCTCGTACCGGATCAGCATTCTCGCCGTCTTTTCTAAACATAGCATTTACCATCACTCCGAATCCTCTGGTAGGACTAGCAGCAAACTGAATATTACCATTGGCATCTCCACTTATTCGTACCTGTCCGGCATCATCAAAAAGAGGAACGTTGACAGTATTAGGTACATAAGCAGTCTTACAGGAAAATAAAATGATGATCAGCAGGCAGATAACATAACTACATGTTTTCATAAATTGGGATTTAGGTTAATATTCAAAATTTAAACAATACGAAACGTAGTTTGGATAAATCATCAGGAGATTTCCTGATATTACTTTCTTACAGATCTGAATGAGTACGGTTTACACTAATATGGAATAAACCGAACGTAGATCTTTGGAAATTAATTTGGATTGAAAATTAATACATGAAAAGTAATAAAAATTATTGATAATTCAAATATCAAGTTTGGGTTTGAACTTCGAAGGTTGGGTCAACGGGTTTAATGACCTTTTTCAATAAATATTTTTCAATTAATTTATTGATGGG